>JBGPSX010000170.1:0-7915 GCA_041490325.1 Bryobacteraceae bacterium
GCGATCCACTTTCGGCAAGTAGGAAAACGCCCAATCGTTCTGTTTCGTGGCCGCATCGCCATACATCGACTTGAGTAGCGAAACGGCGAACCTAGGCGTATTGCTCCAGTAATTGAACGAATCCCACTCCTTGGGCTTAGACGCATGCGGCGTGATGCGAGTCATCCACCCGCTGAAATCTTTGTCGTCCGGAGTCGGCACTTTGAGATAGCCGGGCAGATTGTCGAAGATCCCGGCCACATCGGTGGCGCCCTGAATATTCGAATGCCCGCGCAGCGCATTCACGCCTCCGCCCGCGCGTCCGACGTTGCCGAGCAGCAACTGGATCATAGCCGCGGCCCGGATGATCTGAGAGCCGAAGCTGTGATGCGTCCAGCCGACGGCGTAGATGATCGTGCCGGCTTTCTTCATGTCGCCGTCTTTGCGAACGGACGTGAACAGGTCGGCGGCTTTGAGGAACTGATCCTTGGGAATGCCGGTGATCCGTTCCACCATTTCCGGCGTGTAGCGTGAATACTGTTTTTTGAGGAGTTGGTAAACGCAGTGCGGATGTTCGAGCGTTAAGTCGTTGGCGACGGTGGGTGGCAGTACCATCGCTTCACTTGCGCCACCGCTCCCCTGATAGTTCCAAGTCGACTTGTCGTAGCGCTGATTTTGCAAATCGAACCCAGAGTAGAGACCGTCCTCGGGTAGTTGAAAGCCCTCCTGGATCACGAAGGATGCATTCGTGTAATTGACCAGGTATTCTTTCGCAATCCGCTGATTCTCAAGCGCGTAATGAATCATGCCGCCGAGGAACGCGATGTCGGAACCGGCCCGAATCTGCAAGAACATGTCGGCGACCGCGGCGGTCCTGGTGAAGCGCGGATCGACCACGATCATCTTGGCGTTGCGATGGCGTTTGGCTTCGATCGGCCATTTGAACCCGCACGGGTGGTTCTCGGCTGGATTGCCGCCCATGATCAGCATCATGTCGGTGTTCTTGATATCAATCCAGCCATTCGTCATGGCTCCTCTACCAAACGTGGGCCCCAAACTGGAGACCGTTGGACCGTGTCAAACCCTGGCCTGGTTTTCGAGGTAGGTAATCCCCAGGCTGCGCATGCTCTTGACCACCAGGTAGTTGAACTCGTTGGTGTCGGTGCATCCGCCGTTCCAGGCGATGCTTTCCAGGCGGTTCACAGTTCGGCCCTGGGAATCGGTGCTGATGAAAGTCTCGTCGCGCGTTTTCTTGATGTGCCGGCCGATCTCCTCGAGAGCCTGATCCCATTGGATGTCCTCCCAATGAACGGAGCCGGGCCTGCGCACTTGGGGTTTCAGAAGCCGCCGGTCGTTCAGGATGTCCTGCATCAGTGACGATCCCTTGGGACAGAGCGTGCCGCGATTGATGGGATGATCCGGATCGCCTTCGACATGAACCACTTGCGCAGTGACGTTCTTCGCCTTGTCGCCGATGGTGTGGATGATGACGCCGCAACTTACCGAGCAATACGGACAGGTGGATCGCGTCTCGGTAGTGCGGGCGATCTTAAGCTCTTTGGCCTGAGCATAGGCGATTTTCAAATCGAACCCAAGGACGGAAGCGACCACTGCGCCTGTTCCGGTCTTCAAGAAGCTCCGACGACTTGGATTCATGTATCTGATTCCTCCTGAAGGTTCTGTGAATCGTGTGCAGTCGCAAAAATTATAGCATCCGTCCGGCGTGACCCGATTGATGTTTCACGGTGCGTTGCTGAGCCTGAAACGAGCCTTGACCCGGCAGGTCTACGAGGCGAAGTTTGTAACTCAACTTACAGCCGAGCTTTCGCTTGTTTTTCGTTGACCACACAGGAGAAAGATGCTATAACAATCAAGTTCAGGTCTCGCCCTTATGGGTTCTTGTAAGGAGTAAGAAATGTCCCCCGCTCCCGCGTCCGCGGGCCAAGCTGATCTGGCCGAAACGTATCAGTCTGATCAACGGTTGCACCAGCGCTATCCCATCGCCTTAGACGTGGAATACAGGCTACTGAGCCGAGGTCGAGTGGAGCGGCTTGGATCTGGGCGGACGCTCAACATCAGCAGTGGCGGCGTGCTCATCGAAGTGCACGATCCGATGCCTTCCGGCGGTCCAATAGAGCTGGTGATGCACTGGCCGTTCCTGCTCGAGGGTGTATGTCCTTTGAAGCTCGTAATGCGCGGGCGAATTGTTCGCAGCGATGGCCGAGCAATAGCCATTAAAGCCAAGCATCATGAATTCCGCACTGCGGGCGCGCGTGTTCCGAAAGGCCGAGCGTCGTACGAAAGAGTGCGGAGCCTCGGCAGGTGAACGTCCGCGAAAGCGCTCCGATTGTCCTCATCATCGACGAGGACATCGGGTTGGTATGGTGGCTGGGCGAAATCCTAATTGAAGCCGGTTACCGCCCGGTACCCGCATTGAATTCCCAGGAAGCGCTTTCTCTCTCGAAGGCGCTGAAGCTTGTACCGGACGTCGTGGTTATCAATCCGGAGTTGCCGGGCGTCTCAGCGCTGCTGCGAACGCTAAGCCGATCATCGAGTCCTAAAATCGTGCTGATCCAGGATCCGAGGTACATCGCGGCTTCGGATATTCAGGCGCATGCCAAGCTGGATCGGCCGTCCGGTTGGGAGCCTGTTTCACGGCCGGCCTGGTTGCGCAAGATGAAGGGGATACTGAAGCAGCTAGGAACCCGCGCCGCCAGTTGACGCGCCCCAGTGGTTGAAGCGGTAAATGGGGTAGGAAACGAACACCGATCCTAGGATCTTGGACCATTCCGAGAAGAAGATGTCGCGTGAACTTTGGTCTTTCCACCACCGCTCGGCATGGAATTGTGAATCGGCGGGCACTGAGATGAAACGGACGCCGGGACAAAATAATCGCATCACGATCGCAGCGCGGCGCGAATGATAGGCGCTGGTAACGAGAATCACCCGCTTGGCATTTCGCCGCGCGAGTTCCGGGCACAATACTTTGGCTTCTCCTATGGTGGAAGGCTCGTTGTGGCCGAACACCTGGAATCGATCTTTTGCGTAACCTTTTTCGACGAGAAACTGGACCGCGAATTCCCCTTCCGGCCGGTCCTTGTAGGGCGGTCCGCTAAACAACACCACGGGCGCATAGCCTTGCTTCCCCAAGTCGGCGCCTTTGAGGACTCGAGCGCCCCAAAAGTCGCCGCCCAGCACGAGAATCAGGTCAGCGGATTCGGGACGCTGCGAATAGATCAAGAAGTCGCCCACGCGCGTCAGCGTCCGCTGCCAACGAATCAGAGACAGCACGCCCACTGCAAGAAACACCATGAGCAGCAACCGAAGCGTCAAACGTAGCGCCGCACTAAGACGAGGCAGCGGTGAACGCGGAGAGTCTGCTCGGGAGGCGGGGGTCAAGATTCATCGTAGCGGGAGTGTTACGCACGCCGCCAGAGTATTAGAATCAGACATGACCAAAGAAGAGATCATCCTCGCCCATCGCGATCACATTTTTCCGTCGGTCTTTCATTACTACAAGGAGCCGCTGGTTGTAGCGCGCGCCAAGGATCAATACGTCTGGGACGCGGACGGGAATCAATATCTCGACTTCTTCGGCGGCATCGTCACCGTCAGCGTCGGCCACTGTAATGAAGCAGTGAACAGCAAAATCCACGCGCAGGTGGATCGCTTACAGCACGTCTCGACGGTATTCGCCACCGAGCCGCAGGCTGCGCTGGCCAAGAAATTGGCGGAGATTACGCCCGGGCGGAAACTGACGAAATCGTTCTTCACCAACAGCGGTACGGAAGCCAACGAGACTGCGATTCTGACGGCGCGCTGCTACACCGGGTCCACGGAGATCGTGGCGTTGCGGTATGCCTATCACGGCCGGTCGGCGCTGGCCATGGGGTTGACGGCACAATCGAGCTGGCGGCTGGGGCCGGTGACGCAGGCGGGGATCGTGCACGCCGTGAACGCTTACTGCTATCGATGCCCGTTTGGCCTCACCTATCCATCCTGCGGCGTGAAGTGCGCGCAGGACGTGGAGGAAGTGATTCGCACCACGACCTCGGGCCGCATCGCGGGCTTTATTGCCGAGCCGATTCAAGGCGTGGGCGGTTTTGTGACGCCTCCGAAGGAATATTTTCCGATCGTGGCCGACATCGTCAAAAAATACGGCGGGCTCTTCATCAGCGACGAAGTGCAAACGGCCTGGGGCCGCACCGGGGGCAAGTGGTTCGGAATTGAGCAATGGGGCGTGCAGCCGGACATCATTACGAGCGCCAAGGGATTGGGTAACGGCGCGCCGATCGGGCTCACCATCGCGCGGCCGGAAGTGGCCGATTCGATGAAGGGCGCGACCATCTCCACCTTCGGCGGCAATCCCATTTCAACCACCGCGGCCAAAGCGGTGTTGGACTATATCGAAGACCACAAGCTATCGATTAATGCGGCCGAGGTGGGCGCCTACCTGCGTGGCAAGTTGAATGAACTGCAAGCCAAGCATTCGCTCATCGGCGAAGTGCGCGGCATGGGACTGATGCAGGCTATCGAGTTGGTTGAGGATCGCGAGACCAAGAAGCCGGCGACTGCGCAAACTCTGGCGCTGATGGAAGCGACGCGCGAGAATCGCATCCTGCTGGGAAAGGGCGGGTACTTCGGCAACGTGCTGCGCATTTCACCCCCGCTCAACATAACCAAGGCGGACGTGGACGAATTCGCGCGGTTGCTGGACAGGAGCTTCGCGAAAGCCGAAGCTCTGGCGGCGGTATAACGACTATGGACGAACGAGCATTCTACAAAGAATCAAACACCACCAAGCCGGCGACTTTGACGTGCCCCATCTGCCGGAGCGCCGAGACTTATGACTTGCGCTGGCTGGTGCGGACAAAGGTGGATCGCCTGCCCGCCGGCAATGCCGATGAGCGCGACCGGGCCAAGTTCAAGAAGGCGGCCAGCTACATGGTGTTGCTGGACGATAAGGTGATGTGCAAGAACATGCGATGCCGGAAGCGTTTCGATGTTTCGGGCATCAAGAGCATGGCGTTCATTTGAGGCTTGTCGCGTGAAGTGCAACTGAAAAAGGTTCGCCTTACTCGCCGTGCGGCCGCGGCTCATCGCCGTGCGACCGCGGTATTCGCTGTGATCTCCTAGCCGAGCCGTGACCAAAGGGAGCGGTCCTTAAGCCTCGAACACAGCCATCGCCTCACCGTGTTCATCGACCACATATCGAATCGCTTCGGACACACTCTGGGATTTCCACAACCATCGCGTACTCCCGTGCCGCGCCCAGCGTTTTCGATGTGGTTCGTCGAGCATAAGTTCATTCAGACGTCGGCTCGCAAAGCTCTTTAGATCGTTCATGATTCTCTCGGGCCTCACGTCGGCGTCCACAATGACGTGAACGTGATTAGTGCGAACATGGACGGCCAACAGGCCCCAACCGCGATTTGAGCAACGTTCCTTTATGGCGGCCAGAACGGCTTCCCGGCGGATTCGATCCATCCCGTAGGATGCTTCGTCCATTAAGTGTTGCTCTGCCGCGACCCGCTTTGGGGCTGCTTCGAGCACACGGCTCCCAGGCAAATTGTGGTCTCGATCGACTGAACCGGATTCATGGCCGTGTAGACGGCTGCCATAGCAGGCAGACGTAATCAGGTAGATCACGTAAGGTATGGGTCAATTTTAAACCGCTTCCTACGGGCGCGGCTCGGTTAGGGGTTTATCGTTTTAGTTGAACGTTCGATGGTTCAGTCGAACGTTCTATGTTCGATCGAACGCTCTATGTTTCAGTCGAACGCTCTATGTTCTAATCGAGCGCTCTATTTTTTGCCTTCAGAGTCGAAGGTGATGGTGGAGTCGGCGCCGAACTTACGATAGTCGGTGTAGTTTACGTCGTTCTTGACCAGCCTTCTTCCTTCGCGCGAGCGAAGCTCAAACTCGAGCGGCAAGAGATACGCCGCGCCGCCGATCCTGGCGTAATCGTAATCGAGCGCCAGGCTCACATCCTGGATCGGAAATGACGGCGGGATACCGTCGGGATGCAGCGTGATGCGATGCACCAGGTGTTTGTTGTCATCGATGAAAATCAAGCCGTGGTAAGCAGTGGTGAGATCCAGCTTATTGTTCGGCACGACGATGTGGTAGCTCGACTTGGAAACTGCGACATGGTAGGAGACGACATGCATCCTCCGGCCGCGCAGCATGAACCAGTTCTGCCATTCAAACTTCGCCTCGGTCTGTGGCGAGAATATTCCTTTCATCACAGATCCGAATTCGCCTGATGAAGAGGCGCCCTGCAACTGCCGGTGCTCGATGCCGGCCGGCTGGCCGTTGATCAGAAACACTTTGTACTCTTCGTGATGCTCGAAGTAGCTGAGCCGCTCGACTACGATATCGATCGGCCGCCAGATCTCCTTGCCGCTTAGATCCTCGAACCTGCGCGTGGTTTGCGTGCAGATGAAATTGGGCAGGTTCTGCTCGTGGTGCATGGCGTACTCGGTTGCATCGGCCAGTGCCTTTTTCTGCTCGGCCGGATCGGGCGGGGGCGGTGAGGTCTGGCCTGCTAAGACCACCGAACACGCGAGCAGCGCCATTTGGAGCCTGAACCGCATACATCCATCATGACGTTTCGCGACACGTTTGGCGACCTGGCAGCGCTACACTGGCGTCCAGATGAATCTGGAAATTCGGATCCTGGGGCCTCAGGACGCCGAGGCTTTCTGGCGGCACAGACTGGAAGGATTGGAGCGAGAGCCACGGGCTTTCGGGCAATCCGCCGACGAACATCGTGCGATCTCGATTGAAGCCACCGCCGTGCGTCTCAGCGATTCGCTTCCAGAGAGCTTTGTCCTGGGTGCATTTGTGGAAGGGCGGCTGATCGGATCCGCCGGCTTGGCGCGAACCACACGGCCAAAAGAGAGGCACAAGGGCCGCGTGTGGGGCGTGTACGTACAGCCGGATTATCGAAAGAGAGGCGTAGGAAAGCAGTTGCTGTCGGAATTGCTGCGACGAGCGCGCTCACAGCCGGGGCTGGAGCAGATTGTGCTGACCGTGGCCTCCGAACAGGCGCGAGCGAAACAGCTATATGCCTCGCTCGGCTTTGCAGTGTTCGGGCACGAACAGCGCGCGCTGCGGGTTGGTGAAGATTACGTCGACGAAGACTATATGGTATTCGCCGTGCGGCCGTTCCCGGATCTCAGCGTGAGATCCTGAGCAGCAAACCGTCAGCGCTGCGACTGCCGGCGATCGACAATTGCAGCGCCGCGTCGCCGTCGGGAAGATCCGGAACGGTGAGATTCAGTTGATAGACGCCGGGATAGATCAGGTAGCCCTTCACATCGGCCGGCAATCCTCCGACCGTGGCAGTGACGGGCACGGCGAGCGGCGCGGCGTTGGTGGAAATCGTCCCGGCCGCCACCAACGGAATCGTGTCGCCTAAACCGGTGGCGAACAACAAGATGATTTCCTTAGGTTTGGCCGGTCGAGTGGTGGCGTCTAAAATGATGCCGGGCGGGCCGAGGTAACTTCCGTCGGCATGCACGGCGGCCGGATAAACCGGTGTATACATGAACAACGCCGGCGCGAACGTAGCCTTCGCGGCCGTGAAAACGTTGCTGATGCCCGCCTGAGTTGTCACTTGCACGGAAATGCCTCCGATGGTGGCATCGTCGGGGACGATCACATTCAACTGCGCCGGGCTTACGAAATACACAAACGCGGGTCTGCCGTTGATGGTGACGGCGGTACTGTCGAGCTTGGTGCTGAGCGAGCCGGCGCTGAAGTCATCGGTCCCGGAAGTTCTGGTGGTGAGCGCCAGATTCAATCCCGTGATCGTCGCCCAGCTTCCCGAGACGACTCCTGGCAGGAAGCCCGCGCCGTTCACAACTCCGGTTATAGTCGGCAACGCTGACCCGGCGATAGACTTCAAATTGAAAGTTACGGCCGGCAGCCC
>JBGPSX010000171.1:0-7897 GCA_041490325.1 Bryobacteraceae bacterium
AGCCGTGACCAGAGGGAGCGGTTTCCAATAATCGTTGAGTGGGCCGCTATAGACTGCAGAGGTCTGCGACGGAGATGTTGCCGCCGCATAGCACTAGAACTAGGCGGGAATTGGGATTGAAGCGGTCGCGTAGGCGGTCGGCTGCCGCTAGCGTGCAGGAGGCGGCTGGTTCTGTTAGGACTTTCGCGCGCTCTAGTAAGAACTTCAGTGCGGTCACGGCTTCTGAATCGGGGACGAGCGTGACGCTCTCCAGATATTTTTGCGCTAACTGAAGAGTTCGATCGGAAACGGACGGAGCACCGAGAGTTCGCGCGATGGAAGTAATCGATGCAAGCTGAACCACCCGGCCGGCCGCTAAGGCCTGCGTCATCGCGTCGGCGCCTTCGGTTTCGACGCCCCACATTCTGGCGGATGGTTTCAACGATTTGACCGCGGTGGCGACGCCGCCGATGAATCCACCACCGCCGATGCTGGCGATTACGTCGGTGACCTCGGGAAGATCCTCGACGATTTCGAGTCCAACTGTTCCCTGCCCTGCCATCACGAGTGGATCGTCGAACGGGTGCACCGAGGTCCAGCCGTCTTTTTCGTAGCCAGCAATTCTCTGGAAGGCTTCGGTGGCGTTTAGAACCAGGACGACCTCGGCGCCGTAGCCGCGCGTGGCTTCGATGTAGTTGCGAGGCGTTTTCTCGGGCATCAATATGATCGAGCGCAGTCCAAGCTGGCGCGATACGTACGCTATAGCTTGCGCATGATTGCCACCGCTCACAGCCACCAGTCCGCGCCCGCGTTGATTTTCGGGGATGCTCAGAACCTTGTTGAACGCGCCGCGCACTTTGAACGAGCCGGTTTTCTGGAAAAGCTCGAGTTTCAAGAAAACTTTCGCGCCCAGCCGCGTGCTCAGGGTCTGGCTGGGAACCAGCGGCGTGCGTGCAACGCGTCCGGTGATGCGCGTCCGCGCGCTTTGAATATCGTCGAGTGTGATCACTGGAAAATCTCCCGCGCGGTACGAAATGTGTTGGCGTGCGCTTCGGCGGTCAGGTCGATCGGACTCGAGTATCCGCCACCCAGCGTGACTACGAATGGAACGGCCCGGGCGTGCGCCGCGGCCATTACGCGCCGATCGCGTTGCTTGAGGCCGTGTTGGGTGAGAGCGAGCCGTCCCAGCGTGTCGGAAGCCAATGCGTCCACGCCGGATTGGTAGAAGACAATCTGCGGCCCGAATTCAAACACGCGCGGCAAGACCCGATCGAGAGCGTCGAGGTAGGCCTCGTCGTTAGCTTCGTCCGCAAGTTCGATATCGATTTTGCTGCGTTGCTTCCGGAACGGGAAATTATTCTTAGCATGCACGGACAGTGTGAGAACTTCCGGGTCGTGCTCGAAAATGTGCGCCGGGCCGTCACCCTGGTGGACATCCAGATCCACGACCGCGGCGCGCGTCAGGCGGCCGCTGGCTCGCAACCACTGGATCGCGATCGCGATGTCGTTGAATACGCAAAAGCCCGATCCTTCGGAACGGAAGGCGTGGTGTGTTCCGCCAGCGAGGTTTCCGCCCCAGCCCCGATCCAGCGCATCGCGAGTGGCGCTCAGCGTGCCGCCTGCCGAAGCAAGTGTCCGTCGAACCAGACCTTCCGACCATGGGAATCCGATGCGGCGGACCGCTGAGGCGGGCAAAGCGCCTTCCAAGAACTGACCGACATACTCACGGTCATGCGCCAGCTCGATCACGTCGCGCTCAGCGAACGACGCAGTCTCGAATTCGAAACCATCGTCCGCTGCGAGCCGATCCCGCAGCAGCCGGTATTTAGACATGGGGAACTTGTGGCCGGCGGGCAGCGGGATGGAGTAATAATCGCAGTAATAGAGACGGCGCGTCATAGGGCGCCTAGCGTTTCGAAAGATCGCGCAGCAGAATGTCCTTGAACCGCATGTTGCCGTGGCCGCCGGAGTGGAGCTGTAGCGCGATTCCGCCATCGGCGCCGAATGGTTTGGGATCGGTGTAATCGACCATCTGCACACCGTTCAGGCGCGAGACGTAGCGATTGCCTTCCACTTTGAGCAGGTATTCATTCCAGTCGTCCGCACGGACCACCGTTTCGTTTTCAGGCGCCGGCCAGATGATCCACTGGCGTCCCACGTCGTAAACTCCGCCGGTGTGGCGGCCGATAGTGCAATCGATTTCAAACTGCGGACCTTGCGCTATGTCGGCGGTGCCTGGCTTGAATTCGGCGTGGAAGAAGACGCCGCTGTTGCCGTCGCCTTCACACTTGAACTTCAGGGATAGATGGAAATCTTTGTAGTTTTTTTCAGTGCGCAGGTAGCCGTATTGCCGGGTGATGCCGCGACCATGGATGGTTCCCTCTTCCACATCCCACTTCTCATTGCCGATCTTGGTCCAGCCCGTCAGGTCTTTGCCATTGAAGAGCGGAACCCAATCTTCGCCGGGCAGCTTGGGGCGGGGATTCTGCGCATAGAGCGTCGCGGCTATCAGGAAAGTGAGGAAGCAGGATCGCATCCTACTATTCTGCACCCAACTCCGCCTGGATTTTCTCGGCGATGCGGTTGGCGAACTTTTCCACGCGCTCGAGATCCGGACCTTCCACCATAACGCGCGCAAGTGGCTCGGTGCCGGAAAAGCGAACCAGCACGCGGCCGGCATCACCGAAGGACGACTCGGCGGCACGGATTTCGGCGACCACGGCGGGCAGTTGATCCAGCGGCTTGCGCTCGCGAATGCGTACGTTGACCAGGCGCTGCGGATAGACCTCCAGCTCGCGCGTCAACTCATCCAGACCGGCGCCGGCTGCTTGCATTACTTCAAAAACGCGCAGGGCGGTCAGCATTCCGTCGCCGCCAGTGGCGTACTCATGAAAAATGACGTGACCCGATTGCTCGCCGCCCAAGAGCGCACCGCGCCGGAGCATCTCCTCAATAACGTACTTGTCACCCACCGGCGTTCGAATCATTTCGATTCCATGCGACGCCAGGGCGCGTTCGAGTCCGAGATTGGACATCACTGTAGCCACGACCACTGGAGGCCCACTGGGACCAGAGAGCCGTCCCTGCGCTTGCAGGTGGCGAGCCGCGACCAGCAGCACCGCATCGCCGTCGACAATATTGCCCGAGCCTGAGACGAAAAGCGCCCGATCGGCATCGCCATCGAATGCGACGCCCACGTCGGCCGATTGCTCGATAACTGCCGCGCGCAACGCCTGCATGTGCAGAGAACCGCAATTCAAGTTAATATTCCGGCCATTGGGAGAGCAATGCAGCGTGTTGACTCGAGCCCCAAGCCGCTCAAAAAGCTCCGGCGCCAGGAACGAAGCCGAACCATTCGCGCAATCGGCCACGATCCGCAGACCAGAGAGGCCCACCGGCAAGGTGCTCAACAAATGATCGACGTAGGCGCGGTCGAGGCCGGTATCCACGTCGAGTGGAGGCGCTGGGCTGGACTGATTCCCCCCGAGGAGCGTGAAAATGCCGGCCTCGAGTTTCTCCTCCAGCTCATCGGGGAGCTTGTAACCGGAATGGCCAAACAATTTGATCCCGTTGTCCTCATACGGATTGTGAGAAGCCGAAATCATGACGCCGGCGGCGAACGGTCCGGTCTTCGCCAGGTAAGCGACGCCGGGCGTAGTGGCCACTCCGGCGAAATCCGCCGCAACCCCGCGGTCACCGAGGCCGGCCGCGACTTCGGCCGCGAGCCAGGGACCGGATTCGCGCGTATCCATTCCGATGATGACTTGGGGGGCGAGGTTGGATGCAAGCACCCAATTCCCCAACGCGACGCCGACCGCTCGCGCCGTGGGATGGTCCAACGGGAAAGCGCCGGCTCGCCCGCGGATTCCGTCTGTCCCAAAAAGCTTGCGCGCCACTAGCGGGAGTCCCTCGCCAACGTGACTTTGAGCTTGATCACGCCGGGGGATTGTATTCTCACCTGGGGATCGCCTGCGTTGGCGTGGGTGCGATATTCCCGCTCGCTCACCACGCCGCTGAGATCCACCGGGTCGGTCATAATGCGTTCGATGTTCTTCACGCGCTCCTCTGGTCCTCGGATCTGCAAGTGAGAAGGCTCGACAATTTCGGTGCGCACGTGATAGCCGTCAGCCATCTTGACGTAACGAGGCTTGACGCTCACCTGGCGAGTGACCAGCCGCTCGAAGCGCAGCGTGATTTGGCTCGGCACGGCGCGCTCAAAAGTGACATCGGACGGCAGATTCACGTTGCGAGCCTGAATGGTGTAGGTACGCTCGCCGGGACGCGCGTCGGAAAGATCCAGAATGACACCGACATAGGCCAAGCTCTCGCGCGACAACCGCGTCGATTGGCCACGTACCTCCAGTTGCACGTGGTCCGGAACGTTCGCTCCGAAATCCAAGTCTTCGGGCATGCTCTTGAACTCGAGCGAGGCCGGCAAAGAGGTAAGCAGCTCGGGCTCGCGCGCCACAGCCATCCACAGAGCGATCGCAATGCCAAGAGCGCCCAGCTTCCAGCCCCAGTTTTCCGTCAGCGCATTTCTCATGAGCGGTCAAAACTTGATTCGCGCAGAGTTTGGGAGCCGTCCGCCAGGGAGGGCGAAGGCTTCAGCCGATCGATTCTTTCGGTCAGCAATTGCTCCACCCGGTCGAGCGTCACATTCAGCTCGATTTCGCCGAACGCGGCCATGGAGACTCGACCGCTTTCCTCGGAGACGATCACGGCCGCGCAGTCGGATTCTTCGGTAATTCCTAACGCGGCTCGATGGCGTGTGCCCAGCTCCGTGAGCAGCAGTGGATTCGTGGTCAGCGGCAGGAAGCAGGCTGCCGCGCTGACGCGATCGCCTTGAATGATCACCGCGCCGTCGTGCAGCGTTCCGCGCGGCTCGAAGATGGAACACAGCAAGTCGCGCGAAACCGCGGCATCCAGATTCACACCGCTCTCGACGAACGTTCTGAGGCCGATCTTCCGTTCGACTACGATTAAAGCCCCGACCTTTCGCTGAGAAAGATGACTCACCGCGAGTAGAATCTCTTGCGTTACCTCGCGACGCTCCAATTGGCTGATTCCGAGAAACGGCTTACGGCCGAGCCGCACCAGCATGCGCCGCAGCTCGGCCTGGAACATCACTATGAGCGCGATGGCCGTGTAAGGGGCGAGCATCGCGATAATCGTTCGCAACAGCTCCAACCTGGCCCAGATCGAAACGCCGTAAATCAGGCCCAGGACACAAAAACCGATCAGGATGTGAACGGCGCGGCGTCCTCGAATGATCAGTAAGAACTGATAAATCAGGACTGCGACGATCAGTATGTCAATGGCTGAGGTTAAGGTGAACTTCGGCAGTTCCGAAAACGGAGATGGCAGGAAGTGCACCATGCATTCGCTTCATTGTAGCAAGCTGATGGCCGTTAATCTGCTGAAAATTCAGCCTCGATCTAAGATTTTTCCGGGTCCGTACCTTCGACATGGTAGGCAGTTGGCCGTCCCTCAGAGAGCGCGATCCGAATCGCCTTAGAACCTATTCCTATGGTCTACAACCAGCCGATTACCCCTACTGCGAGGTCTCCAGGCATTGCCATCAATTTCGATATTCGTCTGCGAATCACAACCCGTCATGGTGGAAGGGCTGCAGCGCGTCCTCGCGGACTGCGATGACTTGGAATTCGTCGGCTCCGTTTCGAAGATCGGAGACGCAGTGGAGGCTTTGAACCGTGTCCGCCCGGATATCGCTTTGATCGACTTGAGCGCGGGTTTGATGCCGGCGCTTCGGCTGGTGGGGAGCGTGAAGGCTCGCAGCGAAAATACACACGCAGTGCTATGGATCGTGGACCTGCCGGAGATGGAAGCTTTTCGAGCCTTACAGCTCGGAGTGCGCGGCATCGTCAAGAAGACGCTTCCGGTTTCCAAGCTGATCGAATGCCTGCGCGAAGTCGGAGCGGGCAAGATCTGGATGGACGAATCCGACCAGGTGGCCGACTTCCTGCACCGCAAGGAATCCTCCCGGTTGACTCCTCGGGAAAAGGAAATCGTCGCCCTGATCTGCAGAGGGATGAAGAACAAGCAAATCGCTGAGAATCTGCACATTACGCCGGGTACTGTGAAGGTCCACTTGATGCATATATTCGAGAAGACCGGGCTGAAGGACCGGCTTGCTCTGGCGGTGCATGGACGCGAACTGATGGGGCCGGAGCGCCAGGCTCAGGAAGCTACTTCCAGCTAAAGCCAAGTCCGCGGGAGGTCGATCAACTTATGGGGGTTTCGACCCTCGCGCTCGATTCCTAGGGCAAACACCTTGGCAACTTCAACCGAATCCATCCAGGCAGCGGAGATTACACCCCGGCTCGCGGACGAGTCGCGGCCGAGGCCGAGGACTTGGATTCGGGTATTCCAGCCATCCTTCGCTGACTGTTTTCTGGTGGCGCTGCTGGCGTGGCTGTTCGTGTGCGGCGCCAGCGGGTGGAAAGCGCTGTTGATGGACGGCGACACCGGCTGGCACATCCGCACCGGCGAATACATCCTGGCTCACCACAGCGTGCCGGTGCATGACCTGTTCTCGTTCTCGAAGCCGGACGCTCCCTGGTATGCCTGGGAATGGCTGACGGACGTCATTTATGCGGTGTTGTTCCGGATCGGAAGTCTGAAGGCGATCGTTCTTTTTGCCGGCGTGGTGATTGCAGCGTTTGCAACATTGCTGCTGCGATACATGCTGTGGCGCGGAGCGAATGCACTGCTTGCGGTGCTGATCACGTTGCTCGCAGTCGGCAGTTCGTCCATGCATTTCTTGGCGCGTCCGCATCTGGCCACGCTGATCTTGCTGCCGGCCGGCATCTGGATGGTGGAGTCGGATCGCCGTAAGAATACGCCGTGGATTTGGGCGCTCATTCCAGTGACGGTTGTATGGACCAACTTGCATGGCGGCTTCTTCGTGTTCCTGGCGTGCTTGATCCTGCTGGTGATTGGCTCGGCGGTGGAGTCCTGGCTGGGACGGCCGAGCTGGCCGGCAGTGCGCCGCTATTCAATACTGTCGGCCGCGTGCCTGGCCGCATCGGTGGTCAATCCGTATGGGATCGAGTTGCACACCCACATCTTCACTTACCTGCGTTCCGATTGGATCAAGAATCTGATTCAGGAATTTCAAGCTCCCACATTTCGGTCGGAAGGCCAGCTTCAGTTTGAAGGGCTGCTCATCGCCGGACTGGTATTGACCGGCTTGCTGTTGAAGAAGCAGCGGATCACCGAGGCGCTGTGGATCTTGTTTCTGGCGCACTCCTCGTTGACCAGCGTCCGGCACGCGCCGTTGTTTGCCGCCGTGGCCGGTCCGATCATTGCGTGCGAACTGAGCGCTGCCTGGACACTTTGGGCCAGCGGTCTCGGGAAGTCATCCGTGGTTCGGATACTGCACCAGTTGGGCGAGGACCTTTCACCTGGATTTCGGCGGTCGAGTCTTTGGCCGGCCGTCGTCATTCTGGTGCTGGCGGCGATGGACGCGCCGATAAAATGGCCGCGCGACTTCCCGAGCGAGGCGTTCCCCACGGCGATGGTGCGTGAGAACGCGAGTCTGCTGCAGTCCGGCCGGCTCCTCACCACCGATCAATGGGGGGACTACATCATCTACTGCTTCTATCCGCGGCAGAAGGTGTTTATGGACGGCCGCAGCGACTTCTACGGCGAAACGCTCGGACGAGACTACCTCCACTTACTTCAAGGCACGTACGACTGGCCAGCAGTCCTAGAGCGCCACGGTTTCGAGGTAGCCCTTTTGCCGGTCGAATGGCCTCTGAGCGGTCTGCTGAAGATGGACCCCTCCTGGCATGTAGTGAAAGACGATAAGCACGCCATACTGTTCGAAAGAATAGGCCGGAAGAGCTCGGCGACCTACGTAGATTCAACCCCACTCGAGCATCATCCGTACTAAAGA
>JBGPSX010000172.1:0-7851 GCA_041490325.1 Bryobacteraceae bacterium
ATTCTCAAGGGCGGCGTTTACCATCTGCACAAAGAGCTGGGCGTGGATGAATCCGTCATGTGGGGCGAGTACTTTTTCGTTGAGGCCCTGGAGCAAGCGCTCCCGCAGTTAGGGTAGACGCCTTATCTGGTTTCGATCGATCCCGGCCGATAAGTAAGGCAGATGCCTGTGCAGCCTGCCGTCAACTATTACGATCTGCTGCAGATCAATCCCAAAGCTGAGATCGAGACCATCGAACGGGTGTATCGTATCCTGGCCGGGCGCTATCATCCTGACAACCAGCAAACGGGCGATGCAGACCGATTTCGGCTGCTCAACGAGGCCTACCAGCTTCTGCGTGATCCGGTTAAACGGAAAGAGTACGACCGCCAGTTCGAAGTGAGCCCAGCCGGACCCTTGGCGATTTTTCTCGAGAAAGAATTCACCGACGGGATCGATGCAGAGGCGAAGATCCGCATCGGTGTTCTGTGTTTGCTCTACAGCAAGCGGCGTGCGAATCCGGATTTCGCGGCTCTGTCGTTGCTCGACATGGAAAACATAATGGCGTTCCCGCGCGAGCGGCTGCTCTTCGCTCTTTGGTACCTCCGCGCCAAGCGCTTGGTTCTGCAGGACGATCGCAGCAGCTTCATCATTAGCGCCGAAGGTGTCGACTACCTGGAAGGCCAATTGCCCACGAATCAGATTCTCTACAAGATTTTTCGCGCGTCGGAATCGGGCGTCATGGTCTATCCGAAAGCGCTGACTTCAAAGACTACCTGAGTTGTCCGGGGCTTGGTATCCTGGACTCCCGTGCTGAAACTTGGGCTGTTTCTCCTGCTGAGCCTGCTGGCAGAGGCGCAGCCGCGGCCAGTCATCATCGATACCGACGCCGGTTCGGATGACTATCTCGCGATCGCCTTTCTGCTCTCGCATTCGAGTTTGCGGATTGAGGCGATTACTGTCGCGAACGGGTTGGCGCACGTGGAAGCCGGAGCACAAAATCTGGTCCGGTTGCTGGAATTGAGCGGCCGCAAGGGTGTTCCTGTCTTTGCCGGAAGACCGGCGCCGTTGCGTGGCGATGCCGCGTTTCCCATGGAATGGCGGAAGATTTCGGACGAACTCCCGGGAGTTGAGTTGCCGGTGGCTTCTCGGCGCCACGAAGCTCGACCGGCTGCTGATTATCTAGTCGCGCGATTGAAGGATCCGAGACATCCTGTTAAAATTCTGGCGCTCGGCCCGCTGACCAACCTAGCAGAGGCGCTGGCGCGCGATGCCGTCATCAAGAACGCTGTTGAGGAACTCGTCATCATGGGCGGCGCACTGCGCGTGCCCGGCAATCTCGGCGACGGCGGAGCATTTCGAACCGAAAACAAAACTGCTGAATGGAATTTGTTTGTTGATCCGCTGGCCGCGCGCGCGGTGTTTCGCGCTGGGATCCCGATACGGTTGATCCCACTCGATGCCACCAACAAGGTTCCAGTCGGCGTTCCGTTTTTGCGCGAGTTTCAAACGCAGGCGCACTCGCCGCTCGCCCGATTCGTCTCGCAGGTGCTCGAAGCCGACCGCAAGATGATCGAAGATGGATATTTCTACGCTTGGGATCCGCTGGCCGCGGTGGCGTTCCTGCATCCGGCTGTGGTGAAGACTACCGCTCTACGCGTCGAGATCCGTCAGGATTCACCCCAGGACGGGCGCACGGTGGGGACGCCGGGCCGGTCGAATGTGCAGGTGGCGATGGATGCAGATCCGGTGGCATTCCGCCGCTATTTCATCGAAGCCTTTCAAAACGAGTAGGCCGGCACGCAAGAGTGACGGTGATGAAACGTTTCTTGAAGACCGCTCCCTTTGGTCACGGCTCTGCCAGCGGCTGGACACCGTCAATGTCGATTTGTGTACTCCGGGCCGCTGGTGTCCGAGCCGTGACCGCAGGGAGCGGTTTCAAATAATCATTCGGTGGGCTGATTTTTCCACCGGCCCGCAGGAACCGCTTTGAGTGAGTTTTTCATCACATGACCTGCTAGAGTTGTACAGTATCCACGATGGCCAGCGTCTTTCGCGAGCATCTCCTCAGAGGCAAGAACGCGTTTGTGACGGGTGGCGGGAGCGGCATCGGCCAGCGCATGGCGGAGCGATTTGCCGAGCATGGCGCCAAAGTGATGCTGGTGGGTCGCAAGCAGGAAAAGCTCGACGCCGCAGCGGCTGTAATTCAGTCTGCTGGCGGGACTGCCGGGACCGCCTCCGTCGATGTCCGCGACTATCCCGCGCTGGAAGCGGCGCTTCAGAAAACCCGCGACCAATTCGGGGAAATCGACATCCTGGTTTGCGGCGCGGCCGGCAACTTTCCCGCGCCGGTTACCGGAATGTCGGCGAACGGCTTCAAGGCCGTGATCGAGATCGATCTGATCGGAACGTTCAACACTTGCCGCGCCGCCTATGCGCATCTGCGCAAACCAGGCGCGAGCGTCATCAGCATATCGGCGAATCACGCTACCGCACCGATAGCGCATCAGGCGCATGTGTGCGCGGCCAAGGCTGGCGTCGATCTTCTCACTCGCACCTTGGCCATTGAATGGGGGCCAGAAGGGATTCGCGCGAATTGCATCACGCCCGGCCCGACCGATGATACCGAGGGCATGCGCCGCCTGGCGCCCACCACTGAGGTGCGGCGCAGAATCGAAGATACGGTTCCGATGCGGCGTTTCGGAACGAAGGACGAGCTGGCGGATCTGGCTCTGTTCCTTTGCTCGGACGCGGCCGCTTACATCACCGGCGCAGTGTACGTGTGCGACGGAGGTCAGTCGCTGGTGCGCTCCAGCCTTGCAATCGCGGAAGCCCATTGAGCCCCCGGACCACAACTCTTCTTCGGCAGCTCGGGGTAGGCAGCGCGACGGCGCTGGTGGTTTCCAACATGATCGGCGCCGTGATTCTGACCATCACCGGCGTCCTGGCCGGCCAACTCGGTTCCGCCAAACTGGTCTTGCTGGTGTGGGTGGTGGGCGGCATCTGCGCGCTAGCCGGCGCATTCTGCTATTCCGAGCTGGGCATTAACTTTCCAAGTTCCGGCGGCGAGTATGTTTATCTGACCCAGGCTTTCGGGCCCACCTGGGGTTTCATGACCGGATGGGTTTCGTTCTTTGCCGGATTTTCGGCGCCCATCGCCGCAGCCGCCTTGGCGTTCTCCGATTATCTGGGCCACTTCTTTCCCGCGCTCAAGCTGGAGAATGCGCAGTATGTCTTCGGTTCGGGTGCCCTGCAATTCAAATTGGGACTTCCGCAGGCGGCGGCCTGCACCATGATCGCTGTGTTCACCATCGTCAACTGTCTCGGTGTTCGGCTCACGTCACGAGTCCAGAACGTTCTCACCACCATGAAGGTGCTGGTGATCATCATCTTTCTCGGCGCCGGCTTCGGGTTTGGAAACGGGAACTGGGACCATTTTACTCAGCCCGCCGTCCGCACCTCCAGCACGCCACTCTTTGCGCAATTCGTGGTGAGTCTGCTGTTGATCTATCTGGCATACAGCGGTTGGAATGCGGCCACTTATGTCGCCGAAGAACTCAAAAATCCTATTCGCACGCTTCCTTTATCGCTGGCCTGCGGAACTGCGCTGGTAACGGTTCTTTATCTTGGGCTCAACGTACTTTTCATATACGCGATGCCGCTCGAGTCGATGAAGGGCGTGATCGCTGTGGGCGCGTTCACAGCCACGCACCTGTTCGGCCCCGCGGTGGCCGGACTATTCAGCGCTGCAATGGTGTTGTCGGTGCTCGCGACGGTGAACGCCGAAGTAACCATCGGTCCCCGCGTCTACTATGCGATGGCCAAGAACGGCGCGTTCTTCGCGGCCGCCGCCAAGGTCCACCCGCGCTTCCATACTCCGGCGTTCGCGATCATCTGCCAGGGCGTGTGCTCCATGCTGATGACCCTGAGCCCGTTCGTGGATCTTCTGACGTACATCGGTTTCCTGCTGAACATATTTGCCGTGATGTCGGTGGCGGCGCTGTTTATTTTCCGGAAGCGCCCGGGGTGGCGAAAGGTGGGCGTGGTCAGCTTCGCATATCCGCTTGTGCCGGTGTTCTTCATCATCGTCGGAATCGGAATGACGATCTTCGGAATAACCTACAAGCCCGTTATTGCCGCCATCGCCATTTTCACCGTAGCGACTGGCGCTCTGGTCTATCATTTCCGCATCCGCCAGCTAGCCCAGTAGCGCTAGCAGCCAAATTGGGGGCAGGATCGGATTTCCGCCGCACGAAATCCCAAGCCTGAAGAGTTTCCAAGGCGGAAACTCCGTGCCTGTACCCAATTTGCCAGCCCACCAGTTTTAGCCTCCGCGCCTAGGCTAGGCCAGCATCGGCGTCAGCGAGGCCTGCGGCTCCTGCAGCAGATCGAGAAACGCCTGACCGGCGCGATGGAAGCGCTTCTTACGCCGATGCACGATGCAGACCGGCCGAAACAATTCGAAGCCGGCGATCGAAATCGGAACCAGACGCCCCTGCGCGATTTCTTCTTCCATGATTCGCGCCGGCATGATGCTGATGCCGGATCCGTGCGCCACCGCCTCTTTGATCATCTGCAGATTGTCGAAATGCAGCGTTATGTTGACGTGCACGTGATGCTCTCGCAAGAACCGGTCGATGTCGCGCCGGATCGGCAGATCCTCATCGAAACCCACGAAGTCGAGGCCTTCTAATTCGTGCGGGCTTACTTCGGATTTGCCCGCCAAAGGATGATAGTGAGAAGCGGCTACCACCATTTCCTCTTGCCGCCAGGGAAGCACCATAACTTCCTTGGTGGATTCGGCGTAACTCATCAAACCGAGATCGGCGCGGTCGGTCGCCACGGCTTCATAGACCTTCTCGGGCCGCAGATACTCTACTTCGAGCCGCGCCTGTGGATAGCGCCGAGAAAATTCTTCCTCCAGACGCGACATCTCTGACAGCCCGACGGAGTAGATCGAAGCCACACGCACGCTGCCTTCCACTTCTGCCTTTAGCCGCTCCAGCGCCGCCATGAAATCGTCCCGGGTGCGCAGCACGTCGCGGCACATGTCGAGATACAGCTTGCCGGCATCGGTAACGGTCAACGGCCGCCTGCTGCGGTCGAGCAGCGTGACTCCTACGCGTTGCTCCAGATCCTGCAAATGCTGGCTTGCGGCGGACTGGCTGATCCCATTTTGGAAAGCTCCTCGACTGACGCTCCTGGCTTGAGCTATGTCTTTGAAAAGCTTCAGATGTTCAAGATCCATCGACAATTCAGATTATATTAGAACTGCTTATTGAATGTCAATGCAATTTCCACTGGACTAATAATCAGATTGTGATAGACTCAAGCATGGACGGACTCCCGGTCGAGCAAGGTCTGTACGATCCGAGAAACGAGCACGACGCCTGCGGTATCGGCTTCGTGGTCAACATCCGAGGCGAGCAGTCGCACGACATCATCCTCAAGGGACTGCAGATTCTGATCAACCTGGCGCATCGCGGCGCCTGCGGCTGCGATCCGGAGACGGGCGACGGTGCTGGAATCCTGATCCAGATCCCGCACAAATTCTTCGCTCGCGAGTGCGCTGAGCTTGGTTTTACGTTGCCGGCTCCCGGCGAATACGGCGCCGGTATTGTCTTTCTGCCGGTGGAGCCATCGCATCGCCTGCTGGCTGAGGGAATACTCGAGCGCATTGTTCGCGAAGAAGGCCTGACGGTGCTCGGCTGGCGCGACACGCCCGTCAACGTCGACGCAATCGGGCGCGTCGCGCGCGCGTCGCAACCCTACATCGAACAAATTTTCGTCCGGGGCGCTGTTGGGATGACCGAAGACGAGCTGGAGCGAAAGCTGTTCGTCGTTCGCAAGCGAGCCGAGTCGGAGATCGACGCCTCGGACCTGCCCGAAAAGAACTTCTTCTACATTCCGTCTCTGTCGGTGAGGACAATTGTCTACAAGGGACTGTTGCTCGCACCGCAAATTTCAGAATTCTACAACGAGTTGCTCGATCCGGACGCCGCCAGCGCGTTGTGTCTGGTGCACCAGCGCTTCTCGACCAATACTTTCCCATCCTGGCAGCTTGCGCATCCGTATCGTTATCTTTGCCACAACGGGGAGATCAACACGGTGCGTGGCAACGTCAACTGGATGAACGCCCGCGAGAAGATCCTCGCGTCCAGCCAGTTTGGCGACGACCTGAAGAAGATTTTCCCGGTGATCAAACCCGGTGGAAGCGATTCGGCGTCGCTCGACAACGCAGTGGAGTTGCTGGCGCTGGCCGGCCGCAATCTGCCGCACGTCATGGCGATGCTGATTCCCGAGGCCTGGGACGCCGATACCACCATGGCGCCGGCCAAGAAAGCGTTCTACGAATATCACGCGTCTCTGATGGAGCCGTGGGATGGCCCCGCCGCCATCGCGTTCACGGATGGCCGCGTAATCGGAGCGACGCTGGACCGCAATGGTCTGCGTCCGGCGCGTTACCTCGAAACTCACGACGGGCTGGTCATCATGGCGTCTGAGACCGGGGTTCTGCCTGTCGCCCCTGAAGATGTGAAGTTTAAGGGCCGGCTGCAACCCGGACGCATGCTGCTGGTGGATACCACCGAAGGCCGCCTGGTACCAGATGCAGAGATCAAGCAGCGGCTGGCGGCCCAAAAACCTTACGGGGACTGGCTCCGCGAGAACCAGATCACGCTGGATAGCCTGCCGGAACCGCCGCGCGTTTATCAGTCGGATCTTGAAACGATCGTGATGCGCCAGCGGGCTTTCGGGTACACCGACGAAGATTTGCGCGTGCTGATGGCGCCCATGGCGTCAACCGGTGATGAGCCCATAGGTTCGATGGGAACCGATACGCCGCTCGCGTGTCTATCCGACAAGCCGCAACCGCTCTTCCACTATTTCAAGCAGTTGTTCGCGCAGGTCACCAATCCCGCCATCGATCCGATCCGCGAAGAGCTGGTGATGTCGCTCACGAGCTACATCGGAACCGAGCGGAACATCCTGGATGAAACGCCGCAGCATTGTCATACGCTGAAGCTGCCGCATCCGCTGCTCACCAATCGCGATCTGGAAAAACTGCGCCGTGTTTCGACCAGCGATCTGCTGGCCAGCACGCTACCGATGTTGTTCCGGGCGTCAGGTGGAGAAAAAGAACTGGAGCGGGCGCTGGATGGCCTGTGCCGGCGTGCATCGCTGGCGATCAAGTCGGCTTACAATCTGTTGATCCTTTCCGATCGCGGTATAGACGAGGAATATGCGCCGATCCCGAGTCTGCTGGCGCTCTCGGCGGTCCACAATCACTTGGTTCGGGAAGGAACACGAACGCAAGTCGCGCTTATCATCGAATCCGGCGAGCCGCGCGAGGTGATGCATTTTTGCCTGCTGATCGGATATGGCGCGAGCGCTGTGAATCCTTACTTGGCCATCGAGACGCTGGAAGATCAAGCCACGCGCGGCAACTATTCGAGCGGCGTCACGTTTGAGACTGCGCTGAAGAATTACAAGAAGGCCATCAACAAGGGTTTGCTTAAGGTCTTTTCGAAGATGGGCATTTCGACGCTGCAGAGTTACCGCGGCGCTCAGGTGTTCGAAGCCATCGGACTCAACAAGGCGTTGGTCGACCGCTACTTCACCGGTACTGCGTCGCGCATCGAAGGCGTGGGTCTGGACGTTCTGGCGCGGGAAGCGGCGGCCAAGCACAGCCACGCGTTGCGGGCTGTCTCGGATGCAGATACCGAACTCGAGATTGGCGGGAATTATCAATATCGCGTGCACGGTGAACGGCATCTTTTCAATCCGCAGACCGTGAGCAAACTGCAGCATGCCGTGCGGCAATCGAGCTTCCAGACATTCCAGGAATACACGTCGCTGATCGACAACCAGGCC
>JBGPSX010000173.1:0-7798 GCA_041490325.1 Bryobacteraceae bacterium
CGCGCTGGCAACGCTCGCTGCCGGTACCGGCGGTAGAGTGTTTACGCCCAGCATCGGCGCCGAATTGGACCGCGCCTTCACTGACATTCTGCGCGAGCTGCGAACGCAGTATTTGGTCGGTTACTATCCCAAAGACGTCCCTCCCACTAAAGACCGTTTTCATTCGTTGAAGGTCAACGTGACCGGCCGGAATTTGCGGGTGATTACGCGCAGCGGCTATTATGGGGAATTCGATGGATCGCCTAAAACGTCGGGCCGATAGCCGGAACAAGCAATGAGCAAAGCCAAAACCAAGGCCCCCGAGCAGACCTTCGAAGAGGTAAAGTACCTGCGCTATTTGATCGATGAGCGGATTCCGGTGCGAATCCGGCTGAGCAGCAACGAAGAGGTAACCGGCATGATCGAGTTTTATGACGCCAATTTCATAAGACTCACGCGGCCCAACGCTCCGAACTTGTTTTTGTTCAAGCACGACATCAAGTATTTGTACGAAGAACCGGAAACGTAGCCGCTCCAGCGGCTGGCGCGGCCGGTGACAATCAATTCGCAATTCCTATGCCTTCTTATCTTGAGATCGCGGCCGAGATTGCGCGCGAAGCCGGCGCGCTGTTATCGCAGTACTTCGAGCGCCGCATTGGCTTTGAGCTCAAAGGCGAGCACGACCTGGTCACCGAAGCGGACCGGGCTTCGGAAAAGCTGGTTGTCGAACGCCTGCGGTCGCATTTTCCTACGCATTCGATCGTGGGCGAAGAGGGCGCTGAGCACAAGGGCGCGTCCGAGTTTTGCTGGTATGTCGATCCGCTGGACGGCACCACCAACTTCGCGCATGGATTCCCGATGTACAACATCACCATGGGCCTGGAGCAGTCGGGCGAACTGATCGCCGGCGTCATCTTCGATCCGGAGCGCAACGAAATGTTTGCAAGCGAACGCGGATCGGGCGCCTATCTGAATCATCGGCGGATTCGCGTGTCCAAAGTGGCGCGGGTGGAAGACGCGCTGGTAGCGACCGGCTTCCCAAGCAGGAAACGCCACCAGAACGTCAACGTGCATTTCTACTATCAGCTCGCGATGATCTCGCACGGAGTGCGGCGCGCCGGCTCAGCGGCGCTGGACCTTGCTTACGTGGCCTCCGGACGGCTGGATGCCTTTTGGGAATTCGGCCTGAATCCGTGGGACATGGCGGCCGGAATCCTGCTAATCCAGGAAGCGGGCGGAAAATGCACTGACATGCAGGGCGCGCCCGCCAGTCTACGTGGTCCGCATCTGCTCACCGATAATGGCGCGGTTCATGACGGGATGCTCGGAATCTTCGGTGAGGTCTTTCGCGGCGACTACCAGTATCCAATACCGGTGATCAAGATAGGTTCCTAGCATGCTTATTGGAAACCGCTCCCTTTGGGTCACGGCTCGGCTAGGGGGCTGGAAACCGTCAACGTCGATTTGCGCACTCCGGACCGCTAACCGAGCCGTGACCAAAGGGAGCGGTTTCAAAAAATCGTTTTGCGGGCCAAATTTTTCCCAGCCCCAGAGGGAGCAGTAGTTCAACCAACTGCTACTTCTTCGTTCGCCCCTCCACTGCTTCTCTAGTGCCGCGCAGCGTGTTCAACATCGATTCTTTCGGGAATTTTGAAACGAAGTTGCGAATCATCCAGCCCAGGGCGAATGGCACGTCGCGCGAGAGCGAGATGGCTTCGCATTCGGCGTAGACGCCTCCATCCGCTTCCTCAAAACGCCAGTAGGAATTGAGACGCCACAGGTACCCGCCGTCGTCTCCGATCGGTTCTTCTTCGTCGTAGGGGCCCTTGGAATTCTTCGCTTCCGCGATGCGCGTGGAGCGCGAGGTTACGTACATGTGCTTCGGATCCAGCATTCCGTAGCGGACCCGGTAATTGGTGTTCAGCACTACGGTGATCAATTGTTTCTTGTACAAACGCAGGAACACGTCGAATTCGTCACCCTGGTGCGCGACTTGCTTGGATTCGATGACTTCGGGCTTGTAGAAGTTCTTGTAGTTCGCGTAATCCTGCAGCACGCCACGGACCTGCTGGATGGTTGCGTTGGGAATGAACATAATCCCCATCCAATCTTGAATCATCGCCTCGGGGACCTCGATCTCCTTGGCATGACTGCGCAACGGGCCTGGCTCGATGGAAAGCTCACCGGCGCGCAGCTTGGTCTTCACGTCCGCTTTCCCACGCATGTGCAGAAAGCGCTCGGACTTGAGATCGCGATCCATGGCGGCCTCTGCCTGCTCGACATAACGATCAAATCCCGCCACCGCTTCGGGCGTGAGCTTGGCGAAGGCCCAGATCGGCTGAGTCGCGAAAAGAATCGGGAAGATTGCAAAACACAGGAGGGACTGAATCACTATTTCTATTTTCTCGCGTTTCTTGCGTTACGGGGTCAAGTCGATCGCGCTGCGAAGCGTAAACTCAATCCGGGTCTCGGACGGAAGGATGACGGCCTGTCCCTTCGTCATCATTTGGACGCCGGTGCCCGCGCCAGCGCCGGCCACCGCTCCCGTCGCTGCGCCCCTTCTTCTACCTAAGAAACCACCGATGGCGGCTCCCACGGCCGCGCCTCCGCCAATGACCTCGGCGCTGACCTTGCCGCGCGACGATCCCTGTTTCTCGACGATGCTGCTGCGAACTGGATAGCTCCTGCCCTGAATCGACAGAGCCACCAGCTGAAGCCCGAGTTCGGACCGGCCTTTAATATGTCCGGCCTGTGCAGCATTCACTAGGGCTACCCGAGCCGTCGCGCCGCGCGGGATCACAGTCCGCCCCCTGGCGGCGACCGGCGAGTCGACGCTGGCTTCAAATCGCTGACCGGCCCGATCCCGCGACGAATCAATTCCCTGGATCAACCGCACTGCAACCACCGTGCCGGCAGGGATCGAGAGCGATGACGCAACGCGATTCGTATCCGGAGAGGTCTGGGGCGCTTCGGACTTGCCTGGAGCAGACTTGCCTGGGCCACTTTTGCTTGGATCAGCCTTGCTCGGATCCGTCTTAGTTGTATCGGGCGTCGCGTCGGGAGACTTCACTGCGGTCACAGGCGTTGAGTCCTTCAAAGGTCCAATCTGGCCGCCGGAACTGACTGCTGGAGTTCCGCTGCGAGCCAACACCGGCGGAGCGCCGGAAGGTTTCGGGTTGGGCCGAAAGCCGAACCAGGCGCCCACCAACACCAGCACCGCCAACAAACCGGCGCCGATGATTTTTCGTTCACGCGTCAGGAACGGAACGGGTGTTGAGGCCGCTTGTACAATCTGCCCGTTCGAAGCGGCGGCGGTCACTGCTGCCCCGGTAGCCGCTCGATCCACTACCGTTGCGCCTCGCGCGGCCGCCGGCGCAGTTGTAACCCCGAAGTCCTGTGGATGCTCCAGCGCCGCGCCAAATTCTTCCACCGTTTGAAAGCGCGCATCCGGCTGCTTCTCGATCGCCTTCAGCACCGCGTTTTCGACGCCCTTCGGCACGTACGGATAGAACTTCGTCAGCAACGGCGGCGGCGTGTTCACATGATCGGTCATGATCTGATAGTCGCTATCGCCGGTGAATGGCAAATTCGCTGTCAGCATTTCGTACAGCGTCACGCCCAGCGAATAAATATCAGACCGGATATCGACGCCACGATTCAACACCTGCTCGGGCGACATGTAGAACGCGGTCCCCATCTGCGTTCCCGTGCGCGTCATCCCACGTGCGCCCAGAACTTTGGCGATGCCGAAATCCATTACTTTCACGATGCCCTGCCGGTTGACCATCAGATTGCTCGGCTTGATATCGCGATGCACGATGCCCATGCGGTGCGCGTAACCCAGGCCCAGCAGCGCCTGACGAAAAAGGGGAATGGCCTCCTCGCTCGGGATCGGACCGCGCCGTTGGATCATTTGCTCGAAGGTTTCGCCTTCGATAAACTCCATCACCATCCACGGCCGTCCGCCCTGGATCAGCAGGGCGAACAGCGTTGCGAGATTGGTGTGATTGAGGTTGGCCTGCGCTTTGGCTTCAGCGCGAAAACGTTGCTCGAGTTCCGAATTGCCGGTCAATTCCGTGTTCAGCGCCTTGATAGCGACGGTGCGGTCCAGATTGACATCCACGGCCTTGTAGACCACGCCCATGCCGCCTTCGCCGAGCTTTTCCAGAATTCGATAATTGCTGATTTCAGTTCCAACCATGACTGCCTGACTACCTTTGCTGCATTGCTTGTTGGATCGCGGTGACTGCCTGTACGGCGCTCGCTCCCACCGGAACGAAGTTGAAGTGCTGTCTGTTGATGGTGAGATGGAAGGCCGGCTGATTCCGGATCGGCATGCGATTCATCCCCACTTCCTGGACCAGGGCGAGCTGCATGTCGAAATCGTCACGGCGTCCATCGTTGGCGCCGGTGACGCGATATTGAAGGTGATTGCCGATGACTTGCAGCTGACCCCAGCAACTCGGCAGATTACCCTGCACGAAAGCGCCGGTTCCATGATCGTGATAGACGTTGACGGCGAAGCTGGGCCGCGCCGGAGCCACCGGCGTTACGGGCGCCGCGGGTGCGCCCAGCACTTGTACTGTGGCGGTGGCCGTCGCCACTGTACCGTCCTTGGAGGCCGCCGTCAGCGTATATGTAGTGGTCTCGGTGGGATTCACTCGTAATTGTCCACTCACTTGGCGAAGCACGCCCAGTCCTGGTTCAATACTCGCTGAATCGGCGTTCGAGAGATACCAGCGCAGCATCGTGAAGCCGCCTGGCCGGATCTGATTGGGCGTGGCATCGAACGCGATCTCGGGACGAACGCGGGGCGTGGTTGGCTGAGTGGGCGGCGTCACCACCGCGGGAGTTGGAGTTGGGGTGGCAGGCGCCGGGTCCGGCGGCCTCGGCGTCTTCACTGGCGGCGTGGGCGGAGCCTGCGCTTCGGCTACGGTGACCGTGGTCGTGCTGGTGGCCGATTCTCCTTTTTGATTTTTCGCCACAAGCGTGAACTCCGTGGTCTTGCGCAAGGGAACATCAACAGTGCCTTGCGGCTTTACCGTGCCAACGCCAGGCGTGATGTTCACTTCAGAGGCGCCCGTAACTGACCACGAGAGTCGGACGGCTTGGCCGGTCGTAATCGCGTTCGCGTGCGGCCGAAAGGCAACCACTTTCGGCGGGGTGGCGGCGGCAGGGCTGCTGCCGAATTGGCTAGGTGGTGTCGAGCCGGATACTTGCTGCTCGATCGGAGTGGGTCCACGCTGCCCCGTCGGAGTGGACGACGGCAGTCGAGTTGGGCCAGAGTCTTTCGATTGCATCGCCATGTACACGCCCAACAAGAGCACCAGCAGCCCCACACCACCCGCGATGATCTTGCTTTGCGGCGAGCCGAATACATTCAGCTTGGTTCCCGGCTTCAATCCGGGTTGCGCTTGAGCCTGTACCGGAATCTCGAACGGTTGAGCGCCGGCAGGCGGACTCGCGGCCGTCGGAGACCAACCGGGCGGAGGCGGCGGCGGCGCTTGCGAAGCTTGGTATGCGGGTCCAGCAGATCCCATGGTGCGGGTCGGCTGAGGCGTTTGAACTGGCGCGGCGTACGCGATATCGATCGGACGCTCCAGCGCCAGTCCAAACTCTTCGACAGTCTGAAAGCGCGCGTCCGGATGCTTCTCGAGCGCCTTCAATACAGCGTCCTCGATGCTCCTGGCGATGTAGGGATAGAATCGCGTGGGCGGCGGCGGCGGCGAGTTCACCTGCTGCGACATGATGGCGAAGTCGCTGTCGCCCTGGAATGGCACGTTCGCGGAGAGCATCTGGTAAAGCGTGATGCCCAGCGAGTAAATATCCGAGCGAATGTCCACCGATTTGTTCAGGACCTGTTCGGGCGACATGTACCAGCCCGTGCCCATCTGCGTGCCGGTCTTCGTCATGCCTCGGGCGCCCATGACCTTCGCGATGCCGAAGTCCATGACCTTGACGATGCCATAGCGATTCACCATCAGGTTGCTGGGCTTGATGTCGCGATGCACGATGCCGGCCCGATGCGCGTAGCCGATGCCGAGCAAGGCCTGCTTGAACAGCGGAATCGCTTCTTCGCTCGGGATGGGGCCACGGCGCAGGATCATCTGCTCGAACGTCTCGCCGTCGATGAACTCCATCACCATGGCAGCGGAGCCGTCTTGCACGAGAAACGCGTACAAAGTCGCGAGATTGGTGTGATTCAGGTTGGCCTGCGCGCGAGCCTCAGCTCGAAAGCGCTGCACCAGCTCGGGATTGGAACTCAGCTCAGAACTGAGTACTTTGATGGCAACCTGGCGTTCGAGCGAGGTGTCGATGGCTTTGTAGACGACGCCCATACCGCCTTCCCCCAGCTTTTCCAAAATGCGGTATCCGGCGATGTCGTTCATCACTACTCCACCGTATCCAGACGGATAAAATTAAGGCGGACAAACTTCACAAAACGCGCAGAATCTGTACTGTTATGTTATCAAACCCGCCGCGCTCTTTCGCCAGCCGGATCAGTTCCTGGCAGGCCTCGCGCGCCGGATTGCTGGTAGCCACGCCCAGCAATTCCTCGTCGCTCACCAGGCCGTGTAATCCGTCGGTACACATCAATAGGATGTCGTTTTCCTGCAACGGCACGGGCGCCTCCGGAAATTCGGCCGGCACCGCCGGCTCCATTCCAAGCGCCGCCGTCAGAACATTTTTCTCCGGATGAACCGCGGCCTCTTCCGCCGAAATCACGCCCTCGAGTAGCAATCGCCCGACCAGCGTTTGATCTTCCGTGATCCGCGAAATCGACGAGTTGCGAATCAAGTAAAGCCGGCTGTCCCCCACGTGCCCGTAGTAGAGCTGCCGATCCCGCACAACCGCGCAGGTGCACGTAGTGCCCATGCCCATCAACTCGGGGTGCTGGCGCGCGCAGTTCTGAATAGCAGCGTGGGCATCCGACAAAGCAGCGCGCAACGATTCATTCGGATCTTCGCTGGGATCGCCGAAATATACTTCGCGCACGCGTTCCACCGCGATGGCGCTCGCAATCTGCCCGCCTGCGTGGCCGCCCATGCCGTCCGCAACCACCGCCAGCCGCCCTTTGCGCTCGAAATCCTGATCGCTCTCCGGTTCCGCATAACAGTAGTAATCTTCGTTCTCAGGACGATGACAACCAGTGTCGGTGAGATTGCCGAGCTCAATGCCGGGGCGAACAATCATGTTCTTTAGTTCATGCTATGCTTCTCGCAAAAGATAAACAATTCGGCGTCTGTCTCATGCCCAACCAAAGGTAGTGTATCAGTTTGAATTTTCATGCATGTATTGTCAGGACAAAATTGTCAGGACAAAATGCACGTCAAAATCTTTGCCATAAGCAACAGCCTGTTGATATTGACAAAAGGCAGTTGTCGAGTGTTATTATACAGTTATGGCTATGGAAGCCCCGTCACAAAGTTAGTCAAATTTGTGTCAAGAATGAACTGGGAACGATTTAGTTACGACTATCACCTGGACCTGACGGCGGATACCCTTCTCCGTCATGTGATTACAATCGAAGCCTACAAAGAAGCGGCGTTAAATCTCGTGTTACCACCAGAGTGGCGAACCCAGCTCGATAGACTCAATCGCGTGCGTGCAGTTTATGGAACTACCGCGCTTGAAGGGAATCCGCTTTCTGAGGCCGAGGTATCGCACCAGATGGACCTTCTCGATCAGTTGGGCGGTACCCACTAGTGTCCGGCTAGAAGTCGAGTAGATTCAGTTGGTTGGAAAATGAGGCGGATTTTTCTTGGGAGCCTTGATCGTCGAAGGCCCGCAGAATGGGCGTTTTCTCGAAAAGGGTGAC
>JBGPSX010000174.1:0-7784 GCA_041490325.1 Bryobacteraceae bacterium
AATCCGCCGGAGATCTCTTCGATCTTTTTCATTAGGGACTGTACGCGTCCGCGCGAGGTTTCACCGGGCGTCGAGAGCGCGTATGCGAAGAGCGCATCGCCGCGGTATTCGTCATCTTCAAAGAGCGCCGTGAGACGCGATGCTTCCGACGAAATATTCAGGTAGCCGATGCCCCAGATGGACTGACGCTTGATTTCGGGGTCGGGATCATCCAAATGCTTGGGTGGATACTCCGCAAAGCGACGGTCGAAGGATTGCGCCATCGCTTTGAGAGCCTGGGCGCGTCCACGGGGATCGGCATACAGCGTCTGGATGGCCTGGAACACTGCGGCGTTATCGGACAATTGCGCCAAAGCGATCGCTGCGCCGCCTTTTTCTTCGACGGACGCTGTAGAATCGCCAAGCACGGCTAGCATCGCGTCGCGGACCGCCGGCTCGTCATTGATCTCTTTGAGCGCTTCCCAAGCCGCTCCGCGAACAGCGACGCCGGGATCGGTTTTCGCGACCTCGAGCAGGCGGGCGCGCACGTTTGGCGATAGCTCCGAATTGTTGTAGCTGGCAGCCGCCTGGGCGCGCAACGTGGCTGAACTGCTTTCGAGCATCGCGAGCCGTTCGTCTTCGGCGAGCGCATCGAATGGTGGAGAATCTTCGCCGGGATAAAGCTCCCAGATGTCGAATGACTCCGGGGCGTGGATGGATGGAAGCGGGGGCAAGCGGAGGATTCGGATGGCGCCTTCGACCAACCCTCGCAGCCGCTGATCGTGGTCAGGACGCGCGGCAAGAGCCGCTTCCAGCGCCGGAATGGCCGCGGGATCACCGTACATTTCCAGGTGCAAGGCGGCACTGATGGTATCCCGTTCCAGTCCGCGCAACAGAGCTTCCAGAATCCTGGGATCGCGAACGCCGAGCGTGGCCAGCAGGAAGGGCAGGTCGCCTGTGTCCTGGCCCTCCAGGTCGTTTAAGAGCTTCAGCATCGGATCAACCGCGGCGGCGCCCAGCCCGGCGAGCCCCTCCACCAATTCATCCGGCACGTCCAGCGGATTGCGGCGAACGGCTTCGACGAAAAATGGGATGGCCTCGGGCGTTTTCAGATGCCGGAAAATATCGATGAACTGCGGCTCCAGGTCGATCGGATCGTCTTCGTGATTTTCGGAAGTGAACCGAACCAGATCTGGAATCGCCTCGGCCGGGCGATCGAGGATGGCGTGCAGAAAGCGAAGATCCACGCCGATGTAGCCGCGCGATGCGGCTTCAAGCAGAGTATAGACCGGAACGCCTTCATAGCGTCCCGGTTCAAGGATCAAATCACGACGCAGCAGGTACTACTCTTCCTCTTTCACGACTTTGACGGTTAGCTCGGTGGTCACTTCGCGGTGCAGCCGCAGCGGCACTTTAAACTCACCGAGGGTCTTGATGGGCTCGTCCAGCGCAATTTTGCGCCGTTCAATGGTGTAGCCTTGCTTTTCGAGCGCTTCGGCGATGTCCTTGGACGTCACAGATCCGAAGAGTTGGCCGTTCTCGCCGGCTTTCTGCGAAATAGTGATGCTCAGGTCCGACATCATCTTGGCGAGATCGGAGGCCTCGGCCACGAGCTTAGTTTCCTTGCGCAAGTGGGCCTGGCGTTCCTGTTCCACGATCTTCTTGTTGGAATCGGTGGCAGTCACAGCCAGCTTCTTGGGAAGCAGAAAGTTACGGGCGTATCCGGGCGAGACCTTCACCAGTTGGCCGCGAGTGCCAAGTTTGTCGACATCTTCTCTCAAAATAACTTCCATGGTGGTGGTCTCCTTTAGATGGGCGAAGCGAACGGAATGAGCGCGATGTTGCGCGCCTGCTTGATGGCCTCGGCCAGGCGCCGCTGGTGCGGCGTACACACGCCCGAAATGCGGCGGGGAACGATCTTGCCGCGCTCGGATATGAACGATGAGAGCATCCTCACGTCCTTATAGTTGATGTCGTCGATTTTCTCGACGCAGAATCGGCAAACTTTTTTGCGCCGGAAATATTGCTTCTTGGTGGCCATCGCTTTGTCGCCGCCGGTGGGGCGCTGCGATGCGCTGATGGGACGTCCGCCTCTTTGTTCAGCCATGATGAGCTCCTATTAGGACCGCTTCCTTTGGTCGCGGCTCGGTTTGCGGGTTCGAACGAGGCGCGCGGATTGGTGGGCTTTTCAGCATTTGGCTAGGGCTCCTTCTCAGCGACTGGGGCTCCGGGCATGGGAGCGCCGGGTCTGGGGGCGGGTTCAGCGGCGCCGGCCATGACATGCTCGGCCGACGGCAGGCTGGGCGCGGCAGCGGGCGGGACTGGCCTTCGGGCGGCGCGCTTCTCGCGATCTTTCTTGCGCTTCGCAATCTTCTTCAACTTCTCGTCGATGCGAACGGTAATAAACTTCAGCACCGAGTCGGACACGCGCAGGCGCCGCTCGAGTTCGCGAACTGTTTCGGGCTTGGCGACGAATTGCAACAAGACGTAGAAGCCTTCGTTACGCTTCTGCACACGATAGGCGAGCTTGCGAATGCCCCATTTTTCGGACTTGTCGACGTTCCCGCCGTTGCTCGCGATATGAGTGGTCAACTGTTCAATCAGTTGATCGATTTCCTCTTCCGGCGCATCCGGCCGGACGATAAACAACTCTTCGTAGATCCTCATTCTTCCTCTTTTAAGCCTGGGGCGCGACGATTATATTTCGCCATGGACTTTTCGACGCCTTCAGCAATGATGGACTCGACCGCCTGAGACGCGTAGTCCAGGAGCTCGTCCAATTCCTCTTTGTGCGCCCGCTTCAACCGCGCGAGCACAATTTGAGCGCCGTCTTTTTCGCGACGGCCCCCGTGAATCCCCAGGCGAACCCGGGGGAACTTCTGCGTGCCGACATCCTGGATGACCGACTCCACTCCACGATGCCCGCCGGCTGAACCGCCCGGCCGGATCCGCACCGCTTGCCACGGTAAATCCAGTTCGTCATAAACCAGAACCAGATCGTCCGGCGCGATTTCGTGCTTCACCAAAAGTCCGTTGACCGACTGGCCGCTTACGTTCATGAACGTCTGCGGCTTGGCGAGCAGGACTCGTTTGCCCGCCACATTTCCCTGCCCTACCAGCGCTCGCGAATCCTTGCGCCCGACCTTGATCCCGTTGCGCGCGGCCAACCGGTCGACCACCAGAAAACCCAGGTTGTGCGCCGTCAGGTCGTATTCCGATCCGGGATTTCCGAGGCCAACTATTAGCTTGTCAAACTCACCCGGCATCGGATTCTCATTGGAAGACCGCTCCCTTTGGTCACGGCTCAGCTAGCGGCTTTCGCGCATTCCGTATATCGTTGCGATACGTGACCGAAGGGAGCGGTCTTAAATCATCAGCCCTTCTTCTTGCCTTTCTCCGGCTCGGCTTCCGGTTCCTCTTCCTTCTTGCCCTTCTTGATTACTTCGGGCTCGGCCGGAGCAACAGCACCTTCCACCACGGCTTCAGCCACCGGGGCCACTACCTCTTCAGCCTTCATCGCGACGCAATGCGCGATTACCAGATCCGGCGCACTGATCAGTTTCATGGACCCGGATAGCGGGATGTCGCTGGCGCGCCTATTCTGGCCGATCATCAACTCGGTCACGTCGACCGTGAACGATTCAGGGATTTCGTCCGGCAGGCACTCGATCTCCACTTCGCGCGTGATGACTTCGAGCAATCCGCCCTGTAATTTGACTCCCTGCGGCTCGCCAGCGGTCTGAACGCGCACTTTCACGTCGATGCGTTTGGTCAGATCGATGCGCTTCAGATCGACGTGCAGCAAGTTATCTTTCACCGGATCGTTCTGCCAATCCACAATCATCGCGGGCGTATCTTCCATGCCCAGAATGGCGAGATTGAAGATGGTGTTGTGACCGGTATTGCTGTGCAGGATTTTTCTTACATCCTTGGGGCTTACCGAGACGGCGACCGCCGGGCCATTCGCCCCATACAAGACGGCGGGCGCGAATCCCTTGGCTCGCAAACGGCGAGCTTCGTTCTTACCGCGTGAATCGCGCGGTTCGGCGCTAACTGTGATTTCTTTCCTCATCTCATTACTCCAGCAGACGCTCGCTGAATGCCTTAGCGGCTTCGAGCCTGCAATCTTTTTAGATAAATAGGGTGCTTACGGAACCGTCCTCGTGGATTGACTGAATGGCCCTGGCCAGTAAAGGCGCCACCGACAGGGTCTTGATACGGCTCGACCTTATGGCGTCCTCGCGTAGCGGAATGGAGTTGGTCACTACCACTTCTCGAATCTTCGACTCTTCGATCCGGAGCACGGCTTCGCCGGAAAGTACAGCATGGGTAGCACACGCAGTGACGCTCTGGGCGCCCTGTTTGAGCAGCGCTTCGGCGCCCTTGACGAGCGTACCACCTGTGTCAATCAAATCGTCCACTATCAAACAATGCCGGCCTTCCACGTCGCCGATGATGTGCATCACTTCCGCGACGTTCACATCCGTTCGGCGCTTATCGATGATCGCCAGCGGCGCGTTCAAATGCTTTGCAAAAGCGCGCGCGCGCTCCACACCGCCGGCGTCCGGCGAAACCATGGTCATGTCCCTGCGGCCGATGGAGTCGAAATACTCCAACATCACCGGCGCGGCAAAAAGATGGTCCACTGGAACATCGAAAAATCCCTGAATCTGAGCCGCATGCAGATCCAATCCAAGCACACGATCCGCGCCGGCGGTCTGAATCAGGTTAGCAATCAACCGGGCGGAGATGGGCATTCGCGGCTTGTCTTTGCGGTCCTGCCGCGCATACCCATAATAGGGTAACACTGCGGTGATTCGCTCCGCTGAGGCCCGTTTCAGAGCGTCGATCATCAGCAGCAATTCCATGAGGTGACGGTCCACTGGGGTGCAAGTGGGCTGCACCACGAAGACATCGGCGCCGCGGACGTTTTCGAGAATCTGCAACCGGATTTCACCATCGGAAAAAGGCTCCACCGAGGCGGCGCCTAACGGGCATCCGAGCGATGCGCAGATCTTGCATGCCAGCGCCGGGTTGGCGTTACCCGTGAAGATTTTGAGCTGTTCGAATCTCATTGCGCGTACCGGTCTTGCGGCTGCCATAGGTCGCTATCCGAGAAAGCTGCCAGTTGCCGCCGCCAAAGCGCACGATAGCGGCTACGATTTATCGTCGTAATGAGATGCACCTGATCGGCGGCGAATTCTTTCCGGAACCACTCGACTGCGCGATCGCGAGCCACGCGGCTCTCAAAGACTCCGAACATCGTAGAGCCGCTCCCGCTCATCAGCGCTGGTCGAGCCCCAAATTTTAGCAGCTTTCCCTTGATCGATTCTAGTTGAGGATGATGGCGAAAGACAACCTGCTCAAAATCATTGGAATGGGAATCTGACAACCCCCAGGTAACCAGTTGAAAATCCGTCAACATGCCGTGCGGAATTGCATGGGTGGATTTGCGTGCGAGATCGCGGTAGGCTTCGGCGGTGGAGCAGTGAATCCCGGGCGTAATCAACAAACCCGGGTGACTGGGAAGGTCAGGCAAGGGGTAAAGCTCGGTACCGCGGCCCAGACCGACGGCGGTCCCGCCCACCAGGAAAAACGGCACATCGCTTCCGAGGCCAGACGCCAGCTCCATGAGCTGCGCCACTGGCAGGCGCTTCCCGAGCAAAACCGGCAAGGCCAGCAAGACGGCCGCGGCGTTACTGGATCCGCCACCCAAGCCGCCGCCGAGCGGGATGCGCTTTTTCAAAACGAAACCAACCCGGCCTGTTCGACCGACCGCCCGAAGAACGCTATCCGCGGTCTTGGCAATGATATTGTCCGTGATGTTCAAGTTTGATTGGATGTCGATTCGAGTGCGTCCGCGCCGGTAATCGATGTCGATGGTGTCGGCCAGCGAAATGGTTTGGAAAACGGTGCGAAGCTCGTGGAACCCGTCGGGACGTTTGTTGAGGACCCTGAGATCAAGATTCACTTTCGCGAGAGATCGGACGCGGACATGGGCAGCCATCAGTATTGAATCAGCGAGTAGGCGTCGTAGCCCTTGAGCTTCTCGCGGCCTGACAGGAAATCCAGTTCCAGGATGAATCCGAGTCCGGCCACTTTGCCCTGCAGCGTTTCGACCAGGCGCGCGACGGCGGCCGCCGTTCCACCGGTGGCCAGCACGTCGTCGATAATCAGCACGTTCTGGCCGGGCGTGATGGCGTCCCTGTGGATTTCGAGCACATCGGTACCGTACTCGAGCGCGTATTCGATGCGTTCACGCTCGGCCGGCAACTTTTTCTCCTTGCGAACCGGGATGAAGCCATAGCCCAAGGCATAGGCGACGGCTGCCGCAATGATGAAGCCGCGCGCTTCAATTCCGAGCACAACATCGATCGGGGTAGATCGGTAGTGGTCGCCGAGCGAGTTAATGACGCCCTTGAGACCATTGGGGTCCTTGAGAAGAGTGGTGATGTCGTAGAAGTTGATGCCTGGCTTGGGAAAATCGGGCACTTCTCGGATGAGCGCTTTGAGTTGCTGCATTCGGGGAATCAGTATTGTAACCTATTCGGCTTTTTTCAACGAGGAGACCCAGGCCTTCGGGGTCGCACCCAGTGTTTCGCGGAACATTTCGACGAAGGCGCTGGGCTGGCGGTAGCCGATCGCGAACGCTACTTCCTTCACTGTAGTTCCGCCGACCAGCAGCTCGATGGCCTTCATGAGACGGAACTGCCGTCGCCAGGAGCCGAAGCTCAGCCCCACCTCGCGCCGGAAAATCCGTTCTACGGTGCGGACGCTGGCGCCGGCAGCCGCTGACAAAGTGCTTAACGATCGGCTGGCGTCTGCATTCGACATGACGGCCTGGGCGACGGCGAGCGCGCGACGGTCGGTGGGAAGCGTGACAAAACTCGGAACTGAGGATGCGTTGTACAACTCAGCAAGGATCAGCTCGCGAAGGGCACAGTGCAATGCGTTCCGCGCGCGGAGGTGTCCCAGCCGAACCGCTTCGACGATCAGTTCCCGCAGAAGCGGAGTCACGTTGAGCACCGTACAAACGCCGGGGAGTCGCGATGCGAGTCCAGGCCGTAGATAGAGCGTGCGCATAGAGACCGCGCCGGGCATGCGAATGGAGTGCGTAGTGCGAGCAGGAATCCAGACGGCGAAATGCGGCGGGATCAGCCAGAATCCTTGACCGGCGGAAATTTCCATGACTCCGCGAATGGCGTAAATCACTTGATCGGCGCCGTGTGAATGCTCGGGCACGCGAAAGTCCGGTGGATACTCGTAGGCGAGCGTAGCAATGGAGACGCCCGGCTGGGGATCGTACTTGGTTATGTAGCCGTGGCGCATGAGAGATATATTATGGCGCAAGCGCGATCTTGCGACAAGGCCGGATTTCATGGATTACTGGATGTATGCCGACTACGTCTTCCGCCTCTGCTCAATCCTCCGGACTGGGGTCTTCCAAGATCGTCGCCTTTGTCGCTACGACCAACGCGGAGCAAACCAAGGCGTTTTATAGAGACGTCCTGGGACTCCGGTTCGTGGCCGACGATGGCTTCGCGCTTCAGTTCGACGCGAATGGAATCATGCTGCGAATCGCCAAAGCACAGAAAATCTCAGTCGCGCCGTATACGGTGCTGGGCTGGGAAGTCTCGGACATTGAGGCCAAGGCCAAGGAACTGACGAAAGCCGGAGTCAAGTTCGAACGCTTCACAGGGATGATGGAACAAGACGAGCTAGGAATCTGGGATGCGCCTGGCGGCGTGGCGCGAGTGGCGTGGTTCAAGGATCCCGACGGGAACATATTGAGCATCAGCCAGCAT
>JBGPSX010000175.1:0-7777 GCA_041490325.1 Bryobacteraceae bacterium
ACAAGGCCCAGGGCTCCACTCGATCACCCAAGGTTTCGGCGGACGGTTTTTTTAGCGTGCCGGCGCTTGCGGCCGGCGTCTACGAAGTGCGCGTGGAGGCGGCCGGGTTTCGCACCGTGGTGCGAGACGCAACCGTAGAGACTGGTTCCATTACGACTGTGAACATGCAGTTGCAGGTGGGCGCTACTAAGGAAGTAGTCACGGTTGAGGCAGCCACGGCGCAGGTTGAATATGAGCGGCACACGATTGACGGCGTCGTGACGCGGCAGCAGATCCAAGGTTTACCTCTCAACGGGCGGAGCTTCCTAAACCTGGCTTTTCTCGAGCCCGGCGTCCGCGTCGGCACAGGCAGCACCTCGCAATACAACGCCCAATTCAACGTTTCGATCCTAGGGGCGGAAGCGGGCCGAACCTCTTATAACGTGGATGGCGGGAACGTGCGCGACAGCATCGAGAATACCGGAAGCGGTCAAAACTTCTCGCAAGAAGTGATTCAGGAATTCCAGTTGTCGAGCGTAAATTTCGATCTTTCGACGGGCATCACGGCGGTGGGATCGGTGAACATCGTTACGCGCTCGGGCGGGAACCAGTTCCACGGCAGCGGTTACTTCTTCTTCCGCGATCACAACATGGCTGCGTACCCGGGCCTGGCCCGGAATCCGCTGGCTCCGGACCCGTTTTTTGCGCGCCGCAATCCGGGTTTCTGGGTGGGCGGTCCGATGAAAAAGGACAGGCTATTTTTCTTCTTCAATTACGAGTACCAGAATCAGCTTGGAGCGGTGACGTTTCAGCCGAATATTGCCAGTTTTGCTCCGTTGACGAGTACGTTCTACAGTCCGTATAAAGGCAAGACCCTGAGCGCGCGATTCGATTACCGGCTCAGTGAAAAACACACGCTCTTCGCGCGCTACTCGCACGACGGAAATACCAGTAATGGACCCTCGGGCGCCGCCCAATATGCATCCAACTGGGTAGTGAACACCAACTGGTCTGACCAGACCGTGTTCGGCATGACGAGTTCGCTGAAAGCGAACCTGGTGAACGATTTTCGTTTCAGCTATCAGTATTGGCACAACCGCAACCTGTTCCCCACCGCCTCGGATTGCCCGGGTTGCATCGCCATCGGAAACGAGCAGGGTGGGCAGCTTTCGGTCCTGAGCGGAAACATCACGGTGGGTCACTCCACCAACGCAACCCAGGGACGGGATTTGCGCAAATATCAGTTCGTGGACGGCCTGAGCTACCAGAAGGGCTCGCACCGCATGCGGTTCGGCGGCGAATATGAGCACGCGCCCGGCACCGGCTTCTGGGGTTACTGCGATCCGTTCTGCGGCCAAGTCATATCGCCAGAAGCAGCGCGGGGCAGCTTGATTCCAGCAATCGGACAGGCGGCGTTTAGCTTTCTATTCCCGAATCTTCCGACGACAGTGCGAACTTATCAAGACTTCCTAAACCTGCCGTTCCTCGGGGCAGTGCTGGGCGTCGGCGATCCGTCGCAGCCGCCGCCATACAACATCGACAAAGCAAAACCGAGCGATCGTATCCGCTTCTACGCTCAGGACACGTGGAGGGTCAGGCCGAAGTTCACTCTAAATTATGGACTGGCGTGGAACTACGAATCGAATTTAGTGAATCGCGATATTCCCAAGCCGGCTTACCTGACGCCGCTGTATGGCAGCGATCTCTCGGCGTCTACGAACAACAAGAAGAACTTCTCGCCGTCGCTAGGTTTCGCCTGGAATCCGTTCAAGGACAACAAGACTGTCATCCGTGGCGGCTTTGGAATCTACTACGACACGGAGTATCTGTATCAGCGTCTGCAGGAGCGGGCGTTTATTGGCCCGCTTGGCAACGGACGAATTCAGGTGCCCAGCACGAATCTGAAGAACATCTTCCCCGGTATCATGAACTTCTCGACCGGTGGAACCCCGGTTCCAATTGGCGCCAGCCTCCCGCAGGGTTTGATGAACCTGACGACTGCGCAGTTCCTGCAAATCTACAATCAGCAGATTGGGGGCATTAACGCGGCTCTGACGAAACCCGGCAACACGGATCTGAGCGTTCGTAATATCGACATCAACAAGTCGGCCGCGCAGTTGTATTTCCATAACTATCCCAACATGCATGCGTTGCATTTCAACCTGGGCGTGCAGCGGGAAATCCGGCACGACATGGTGTTGAGCGTCGATTTCGTGCGCCGCGTATTCCTGAACGTCACCGATCAGAATACGTTTGATTACAATCGCTGGAACCGGTTCATCAATGGTGTCCGGTCGCCGATAATTCCGGTTTGCACTGGAACCCAGGCTTCCATACCCGGATTCGGATGCTCCACGGGCCAGATCACGTTCTGGGACTCGGGTTTCCGGACGGTTTACAACGGAATGCTGGTGAAACTCGACAAGCGCTTCGCGCAGCGTTATCAGTTCACGGCATCGTACGCGCTGCAGAGCCAGCACGGCTTGAACAACGGTATCGTGAACGGCGACAACTGGAACGCGTCCTACGGCCCCCAGGGTCCGCGGCACGTCCTCAACATCTCCGGGATCGTGGATCTGCCGTGGGGCTTCAATATCGGGCTGATTTCATCGACTTCTTCGGTGGGTCCCACCATGCCGTCGGTGAACAATATCGACGTGTTTGGATCTCCGGCCAATACGCCTTCGACTCCGCTGCCGGGTCTCGACTACAACTGCGTCAATCGCGGATGCGGGAAGTCAGACGTTACCAGGGCGGTTAACGACTGGAACTCGAACTACGCGGGCAAGAAGGATCTGCGTGGAGCTACGATTCCGACGCTCATGCTGCCCTCCGACTTCAACTTCGGCCGGACCTTCCAATCTCAGGATATTCGCGTCACCAAGGTGTTCAAGTGGAGGGAACGCTATAATCTCTCCATCTTTACGGAGATGTTCAACGTGCTGAACTACCAGAATCTTGGCGGAGCCAGTTCGACGTTGGATGTGAAGAACACCAATCCGGCAGCGCAGACTTTCTCGTTTGGCCAGTACACGCAGCGCGCCGGCCAGGTATTTGGTTCGGGCGGTCCGCGGGCTTTGCAGGTCGGCGGCCGGTTCCAATTCTAGATCGGCGCTGGAACCAGTTCGATGCATAGCGGGCCGTTGTCGCGGCCAGCTCATGTGCGTTTATGATATTGGATACGATCCCGAAGGGTTCGTAGAGGAGGGCGTGCATGCGTTTACTCGCATTGACGTTCGGCTGCGCCGCCGTCGCGGCTGCAGCGAATACCACGGCCACTAAGGCCACGTTCAATAAAGACGTTCTGCCGGTGCTTCAGAAAAACTGCCAGAATTGTCATCGTCCGGGCGAAGTGGCGCCCATGTCGTTCCTGACTTATCAGGACGCGCGGCCCTGGGCCAAGGCCATTAAGGCTGCGGTGGTCACGAAGAAAATGCCGCCCTGGTTCGCCGATCCTCAGTACGGCCATTTCCAGAATGAACGGCGCCTTACCGAGGCCGAGATCAACACGGTTTCGAGCTGGGCCGACAATGGGGCTCCTGAGGGCGATGCCAAAGATAAGCCGGCTCCCGTGAAGTTTATCGAAGGCTGGAACATCCAGCCGGATGTCGTGATCGGGATGCAGCGGCCCTACGAAGTGCCGGCCACCGGCACGGTCGAATATACCTATGTCGTGATTCCGACCGGGTTCACCAAGGATACCTGGGTGACCGCGGCCGAGGTTCGTCCCGGTAATCGGAGCGTGATGCATCACATCATCGCTTTTGTTCGTCTTCCTGGTTCGGGTTTTATGAAGGACGTCAAGCCGGGTGAGTTCTTTGTTCCGAAGGCGCCGGAGCGCGATGCCAACGGGGCTGAAATTCGCAAGGCGCCCAGGCAGCAGCGCTCAGCCGATCAGCAGCGCGGCGGCGGAAACAGCGACGGCGGATTGGGCGAGTTCCTGGTTGGATTCGCGCCCGGACTACCGGAGCTGAAGTTCGATGCTGTTGTTCCTGGCGCGGCGAAATTGATTCCGGCCGGCTCCGACATCGTGTTCCAGTTACACTACACAACCAAGGGAACAGCCGCCACCGATCAGACCAAGATCGGGTTGACGTTGGCAACCGATACGCCCAAGTATCGCTACGTCACGGCCAACGCGGCCAGCATGGCGCTCGAGATTCCGCCCAATGAGCCGAACTACGAATCGCACTCCAGCGTGACCTTCAACGGGCCGGCACAGTTGGTTTGGCTGATGCCGCACATGCACGTTCGAGGCAAGGATTTCATCTTCAAGGCCGTCTACCCCACTGGCGAGAGCGAGACTTTGCTGAGCGTGCCGAAGTACGATTTCAACTGGCAGCTCGGCTACGACGAAGCGAAGCCGCTATCGCTGCCGAAAGGTACACGCATCGAGTGCACCGCGCACTACGACAACTCCGCCAACAATCGCTACAACCCCAATCCCAACGTGACGGTGCGCTGGGGCGATCAAACCTGGGAAGAGATGATGATCGGCTGGTTTGCGGTGGTTGTGGACAATAGCGTAAAGACGCAGAACATCCTGGCGCGGCCGCAAAGACCCGGCTCGAGCGAGTAAGCTAGTGCGGTCTGTCTGGCCCGGCGTTTTGCTGGCGCTGGTTGTGTCGAGCGCGCTGAGTCCGGCATTGGCTCAGGAACCCGAAGCCTCTACTCTCTACAAACAGCGCTGCGCGGCGTGTCATGAGGTTTCCGGCCAGACACGCGCTCCAGCGGTGGCGGCCATGCGGCAGATGTCGCCCGAGAATATTGTTCGCTCCCTCGAATCGGGACTGATGAAGGAGCAGGGCGCTCTGCTCAATGCGGCGCAGAAGCGCCTGGTGGCGGAGTTCCTCACTGGTAGGAGCATCGGCACGGCGCCTCCGCAAGCGAAAACTCTTTTGTGCGCGGAGGCTTCGGTGTTTTCGCCTGCTGGCCCCAATTGGAACGGCTGGGGTGCGGATCTTCGGAACACTCGCTTTCAAACCGCCGATCAAGCGGGCTTGGATGCCGCGCAAGTATCGCGGCTCAAGCTGAAATGGGCCTTCGCTTTTCCGAATACATTCGTTGCATATGGCCAGCCCACTATCGTGGGCGGACGCATCTTCGTGCCGAGCGCAAACCGGAACGTCTACTCGATCGACGCTCGCTCGGGCTGCCAGTATTGGTCCATCGAAACGCAAGCGCCGGTTCGGACGGCAATCAGCGTGGCCACGCTGCGCGGCGAACCAACGCGGCACGTCGCATTCTTCGGCGATCAGCGCGCGAATGCATATGCCGTGGATGCCTCCAGCGGCGAGCTGTTGTGGAAGACGCGCGTAGACGAGCATTCGCACGCCAAGATCGTGGGCGCGCCGCAGTATTACGAAGGGCGTCTGTATGTGCCGGTCACCGCCGCCGAGGAAGGTTCGGCGATGAATCCGAAGTACGAATGTTGCTCGGCGCGCGGCGCCTTGGTGGCGCTGGATGCTCGCAGCGGCAAGCAGATCTGGAAAACCTATACGATCGCCGAAGAACCGCGGCCGGTGCGCAAGAACTCCGCGGGCGCGCAGATGTGGGGGCCGTCCGGCGCCAGCATCTGGTCGGCCCCAACGATTGATGCGGAGCGCAGAGTAATCTACGCGGCCACCGGCGACAATTTTTCGGATCCCGCCACCAAGACCAGCGATGCTGTGCTGGCGTTCGACCTGGAAACCGGCAAGATGCTTTGGTCGAAGCAACTCACCGAAGCCGATGTCTACAACATGGCGTGTGAGCCAGGCCTTCCCAAGGCAAGTTGCCCGGAGAACAGAGGTCCGGATGTCGACATCGGCGCGTCGCCGATTCTGGTCAAGCTCGCGAACGGAAAGCGTGTCCTGCTGGTTAGTCAGAAGTCCGGCGTCGCGCATGGGCTCGATCCGGATAAGAACGGCGAGATCATCTGGCAGACGCGCGTCGGCCACGGTGGAGCGCTGGGCGGCATTCAATGGGGCTCCGCGTCAGACGGCAAGAACATGTATGTCGCTCTTTCCGACATTGGGTTTCTCAAAGCGGAATTCTCCGCGGGAGTGAAGCTGGTGGTGGATCCCAAAGCGGGCGGCGGCCTGTTTGCGCTGGATGTTGCAAGCGGAAAGAAGGTCTGGACGGCGCCGCCTTCCGATTGCGGCGGACGGCCGCAGTGCAGTCCGGCACAATCGGCCGCGATCTCGGTGATCCCGGGCGTAGTGTTCTCAGGCTCGGTGGACGGCCACATCCGCGGCTACTCGACGCGGGAGGGAACGGTGCTTTGGGATTTCGACACTGCTCGCGAATTCACGACCGTGAACGGAGTCACGGCCCGGGGCGGCTCAATGGATGGCCCCGGCCCGACGGTAGCCGGCGGAATGCTGTACCTCAGCTCCGGCTATGGGGCTTGGGGCGGCCTGCCGGGCAACGTGCTGCTGGCTTTTTCGCCGGACGGAAAGTAACGGTCTCCGGCCGCTGCTACGATCATCTCGCCACGTTAATCTCGTCACAATAACCTCGATTGACTTCGACGAGAATCCGATATATACTTCCCAGCGGTCGGTAATTCTACCGCTTGGTCGGTTACCGGATTGTCTAGGGGAAACACGGGGATTTTTTAGGGTCACTTGCATTAATTCTCTTTGGGATCAAGTTATCTTGCGCCGGGAGAAACATTTCCGGGGCTCGACCGCAACGTTTGGGGTTGAGGGGGTAAACGAATGCAAGCCGTATCGCCGAAGTCTCATCCTTTTGTCTCTGTAGTGCTCTGCGCCGTGGTTTGCGCGGCACTCACTTATCCAACGCCCACGCTGGGTCAGGCGTCCACTGGAACCATCCGCGGCGTCATCACCGATCAATCGGGGGCCGTGCTGGCTTCCGCCAACGTAGTTGTTCGCAATGTCGACACCAACATCGAACGCACTGTGACTACCAACGCCGAAGGTCTCTATAACGCCGACAATTTGCGGCCAGGCGACTACGACATCGCGGTAGAGGCCGCGGGATTCAAGAAGGCCACGCAGCGGCTGAGCGTGTTGACCGGCAACACCCACACATCCAACTTTTCGCTGATCGTCGGCAGCAGCACCGAGTCGGTAGTGGTCACGGCCGAAGCGCCCCAAGTGAACATGACTGACTACAAGATCGACGGCGTCATTACGCGCGAGCGAGTGGACACGTTGCCGCTCAATGGGCGCAACTTCCTGGACCTGGCCGCGCTAGCGCCCGGCGTCACGGTGACGACTACCAATAACCCCGGCGGCGCCGCGAACAGCTTTACGCAAGTGTCCATCGGTGGCGTATCCGGCTTGCTGACGCAGATCAACGTTGACGGCGCCAATGTGAATGACCGCGTAACGGGAGGCTCGGCCACGAATTTCTCGCAGGAGATGGTGCAGGAGTTTCAAATCACCACCTTCAACTTCGATTTGTCGAACGATACCACCTCGATCGGCTCGGTGAACGTGGTCTCGCGCACTGGCACGAACACGCTGCACGGCAGCGGATTCTTCTTTTTCCGCGATCACAACATGTCGGCCTATCCGAACCTGGTCCGAAGCGCCACTGTTCCAGACCCGTTCTTTGTGCGGCGCCAGTCGGGCTTCTCCCTAGGCGGGCCAGCGATAAAGGACAAGTTGTTCTGGTTCACAAACTACGAATACTCGAACCTGGTAGCGGTACGAGAGATCGCATTTTCGCAGACCGCCGGCGATGGCGGGAATTTTGCGAGGACGTTCAATCACATCGGCGCGGGTCCGCTGCAGCAAAAGCTTTTCAACTTTCGCATGGATTACCACATTAACAGCCGGAACAACGC
>JBGPSX010000176.1:0-7771 GCA_041490325.1 Bryobacteraceae bacterium
CGAAGGGAGCCAACCGACCAGCGCACTATCGTGGCCGGAACTCAGGAAGGCTACACGCTTACCTCTGAAATGCCGGTCGTGGCGGAAAACCTCGCCGTGGAAACCCGATTCGACGACACCAGTCTGGGCAAGCGGCTGGGCCTGGTTAGCGCCGTGACGGTAGTGATCACAGGCAAAGAACGGCCTTGGGGAGTGCTCGGTGTTTACACCGCTACCGAACGGCGCTTCACCGATGACGACGTCCACTTTTTGCAAGCCATCGCCAATATTCTCGCTCCGGTTGTGGAGCGGAAGCGCGTTGAGGACAAACTGAAGCAGGCCAAAGAAGTCGCCGAGGCCGCCAGCCGGGCCAAGAGCGAATTTCTCGCCAACATGAGCCACGAAGTTCGCACGCCCATGAATGGCATTCTGGGGATGACCGAGCTGGTTCTCGAAATGAACCTGCCTGCCGAACAGCGGGAGTGTCTTGAGATCGTAAGGAACTCGGCGGGAATTTTGCTCTCCGTCATTAACGACATCCTGGATTTCTCCAAAATCGAGGCCGGCCGGCTCGAACTCGAGGAGACCAGCTTCCGCGTGCACGATTTTGTCGCCGGCGTGACGAAATCCTTCCTGCTGCGCGCCCACCAAAAAGGTTTGAAATTGTCTTGCGACGTGCGATCGACCGTGCCGGACGTCTGCCAGGGCGATCCGACGCGGCTGTTTCAAGTCCTGAACAATCTACTTGGAAATGCGTTGAAGTTTACCGAGCAAGGCGAAGTGGCGCTTGTGGTCGACGCCGACACTACCGCCACCGACGGGACGCTCACTCTGCTGTTTGTCGTGCGCGACACCGGAATCGGCATTCCCCTCGATAAGCAGAAGTTCATCTTCGATGCTTTCCGGCAGGCCGACTGCTCCACTACCCGAAAATATGGCGGCACCGGCCTGGGACTCACAGTGTCGAGCCGGCTGGTTCGCATCATGGGCGGCGAACTTCGCGTGGTAAGCGAGCCGGGCAAAGGCAGCGAATTTCATTTCAACGCTAAACTAAAAACATGCACCGTGGCGGCGGAGCACAGTAATCCCGAGAGGACATTTATGGCCGCGATGGAGCGGCGGTCCAAGTCCCCGCCAGCCGCTGACCGGCAGCGAATTCTGCTGGCCGAGGACAATCTGGTGAACCAGGTTCTGGCGGTGCGGCTTCTGGAGCGGCGCGGTCACCAGGTAGTGGTCGCCAGCAACGGCCGGGAAGTCTTGGAGCGGCTCTCCAAGGATCGATTCGACACGGTCTTGATGGATGTACAGATGCCGGAGATGGACGGCTTCGAAGCCACGGCCGCCATCCGCAAGGATGAAGAAGGCACCGAGCGCCACTTGCGGATTCTGGCCATGACGGCGCAAGCCATGATAGGCGATGCCGAGCGCTGCATTGCATCGGGAATGGACGGCTACATTTCCAAGCCCATCCACGCCGAGGAGCTATACCGGTTGCTCGAACAGATTACGGCCGTTGAAACTATCGGGCCGGTATGATCCCGGGCCGGCGTGATCCCGTGCCGGCGTCGCGAGATAGTCCAGCCAATCCCACTTACGGACATCCGAGAGACTAGCGCCGCTCTCGAACTCGAAGATTCCACTTCGGAAACTCCTGGCAGTCCAGTTGCCTAGCCTTGTCGGTTGGAGGATCCATGCCAAGAGTTGAGCGTATGCGCGAAGTTCTGTCTGAGCCGCTGACCACCTCGCACATCGACCGCAAGTCGGGCGAGGGTTGGAAACCTGTCGTCGTAGTCTGGGAGCGCCAAGTGGCGGAAGGAGAGACAGCACCCGCCAACATTACCGAAGACGTGCCGTACGGTCTCAAGATCTCCGAGGACTGTCTGCAGCTCGAACAGGACATCCAGGAAAAGGAAGCGCTGCTGGTCATGATGGAGATGATCATTCAGGACAAGCCGCTGTCCGAGATCGCCGGCGCATTAAACCAGCGCGGATTCCGCACTCGTCACAACAGCAAGTGGACGCCCGGCGCCGTCTTCGACATGCTGCCGCGCCTCATCGAAGTTGGCCCGCGAGTGTTTACGAGCGAGGAATGGGTGGTTCGCCGGGGCCGCCTCATGAACGTAGTTTGAGGGCGCCTTGGCAGATTGGGGGCAGGATCGGATTTCCGCCGCTCGATATCCAGGCATGAAACAATTTCCAAGGCGGAAACTCCGTGCCTGTACCCAATCTGCCAGATGATCCACTTCCGCACGGGCTGCTAGAGTCCTCGCGCCTGGGGGCGAACCCTGGGTGCTTCAAACCGATCAGAGACCAGAGAATCTTCTAAAGCACTCCTGCACAATCAGCATATTGGCAGCGGCTCACTCGGTGCAGTGTAGTTCATAAGAACAGCTCAGCCGGCGAATGCCACGGCTTGCCGGCATCGCCAGGCAGGCCCTTTTAGTTGCTCCCAGGTATCCACGGGCCTCGCCCACGTGGTAGCGGCCTGGCGGTGTTCTGCTCTCGCGCTTCACCGAGACTTGCGTAGAAGGCCCGCAAGCGATGGCCGTACGCCGCGCCCGCCGCTTCCAGAATGTCGTTGTGACCTGCCCCGGCCACGATCCACATTGATTTCGGCCCTTGCGCGGCAGTATAAACCGCCTGGCCAAACTGCAATGGAATAATATCGTCGCGATCGCCATGCAGAAAAAGTTTGGGCGCGAGAATCCAGCGGATCTTCGGCATGGAATTGAAACTCCGCACCAGCAGCGGCCCCAACACCGGCACTACCGTCCCGGCCAAGTCGCTTGCGGACGGAAACGGTGCTTCGAGAATCAGGCCCGCGCACGGACGCCGCCAAGCCAGATCGATCGCCACCGCGGTCCCCAGCGATTCGCCATGCAGGATAATCTGCTTGCCGTGATAACCCATTCCGAGCAAGTGGATAAACGCGGTTTCGCTGTCGCTGTATAGCCCCTTTTCGGTCGGACGCCCCTGGCTCTTGCCGTAACCGCGATAGTCCAGCATCAGGACTGACGATCCCGCTGCCACGATTTCGCGGATCCGCGCCGCGCGATCCGTGATGTTGCCGGCGTTGCCGTGCAGAAACAGCGTCGCCAGTCGCGAGCCATTCGAAGACACCCACCAGCCGTGCAACCGGACGCCGTCCGGGGTGGTCATCCAGACGTCGATCGCGCCTAAGCGTGCCTGGTCACCCCAGCCGCCATGTGGAAACTTAATCGGATAATACAGCGCGCGATTCGCAAAACAGTAAAGCCCTCCGCAAGCGGCAACCGCGGCGATCAGCCAAACCAGGGAAATAGGGTTACGGAACAGGCCCAAGCGGTCATCTTACCTCCGCGCGCCAAGCCGAGCTGTTCTTTTACGAGAGCACTCAGAAAGAATCCCGGCGCCGAGGTGAATTTCAGTCAGTCAATTTCAGTCGAGAGCCGTGCTGCGATGTGTTACCTTCAACGTCTTGCCCCCGCCGTTATCAGGAGTGCGCGTGTTAGACCTCAGCTCGGTCGTGGCCGGGCCAACAGCCACCATGATCCTATCGGACCTGGGCGCGGATGTGATCAAAGTGGAGCGCATCGATGGCGGCGACGACGCGCGCGGCATGGGCCCGCATCGCGGCGAATGGGGCGCCTACTTCGTTCCTATCAATCGCGGCAAGCGCTCCATTACGATCGATGTCACCAAGCCGGCGGGACGCGATGTTGTGCTGCGGCTGGCGGGCGCGGCGGATGTTTTCATTGAGAACTTTCGCGGCGGAAAGGCTGCCGCGCTGGGCCTGGATGAGGCCAGCATTCGCGCTCAAAAACCAGACATCATTTACGCATCGCTCTCCGCCTACGGTGCGCGCGGACCGAACTACAAAAAGCCTGGTTACGATGCGATTCTGCAAGCCCGCAGCGGGATCGTCAGCGTAACCGGAACCAGCTCGGAGGCTCCCATACGCGCGGGAGTTTCTATTCTAGACGTCGGCGCGGGCGTTTGGATGGCGCTCGGAATCCTGGCGGCGCTGTTCGAGAAGCAGCGCTCCGGCCGCGGCCAGCGCGTGGATGCCTCGCTGCTGCAAACCGGCGTCATGCTGATGTGCTACCACCTGCTGTATCAGCAATTCGCGGGAGTGAGCCCGGGACCATCCGGATCGCGGCATGCTTCCGTGGCGCCCTATGGCGCGTTCCCGACTGCGGACGGAACCATCATGATCGGCATCTCGAACGATCGCTTGTTTCGACGCTTGTGCGCCGCGCTGGGGCAAAATGAATGGCTCTCTCACCCCGGTTATTCAACCAACGCGGAGCGCGTGACCAACCGTGAAAAACTGGAAAGCGACATAGCGGACTTGTTGGGCACCCAGCCGACGGCGCACTGGGTCGCAATCTTGGACCAACACGATGTGCCGAACGATGCCGTCCAGAATACAGAGCAGGTGATGCGTGATCCGCAACTGGCCGCTCTGGATGCCTTCGCGCAGGTCGCGCTCGCGGGCGAAGCAGCTTGCGCGGTGCCTAGATTACCGATCGAGCTATCGGTTACGCCGCCCGAAGTCGCGGGCCCTCCTCCCTCGCTCGGTGAACACGCCCGCGCGATTTTGTGTGAAGCGGGATTTGCCGAATCTGAGATCGCCGAACTGATCCGCGCCGGCGTGTGTGGCCTGCGGGAGTAGCATGAGCTACGGGCGCTACTTTGAAGAGCTGGAAGCCGGGCAGCAGTTTCGGCATTGGCCCGGCCGCACCATCACCGAATTTGACGACACGCTTTTCAGCCTGATGAGCATGAACCAGCATCCGGTCCACATCGACGAACACTTCGCCAGCGGAACGCAGCATGGCCGGCGGCTGGTGGAAGGTCCGCTGGTGATCAGCTTGCTGATCGGAATGAGCCAGGCCGACGTAGGCGGCCGAGCGCTCGAGACGCTGGGTTACTCAGACATTCGTCACCTAGGACCAGTCTTTCACGGCGACACGATTTACGCCGAGTCCAGCATTGTCGGAAAAGAGGAACTGCCGAACGCGCGCGGCGTCGTCATCGTCGAGACTCAGGGGAAGAACCAGCGGGGCGAGGATGTCCTCACGATGCGGCGCAAGATCGTCGTTCCGAAGCGCGCCGAAGGAGTCGCCTGATGCGAGACCTGACGCCCGAGCAGGAGTTAATGGTTGCTACCGTCCGGCAGTTCGTCGACAAGGAAGTGATGCCGGTGGCTTCGGCCTTAGAGCACCGCAACGAATATCCGCATGACCTGGTAGCGCAGATGCAAAAGATGGGCCTGTTCGGCCTGAACGTCCCCGAACAATACGGCGGCGCGGCGCTGGACTACACCACCTTCGCCATGATCTTCGAAGAATTGTCGCGCGGTTGGCTCGGACTGGCGGGCGTCATCGGGACCCATTCCGTTCTGTGCGATGTTCTGATCCGCTTCGGAACCGAAGATCAGAAGCAACGCTTTCTTCCCGGTTTGGCATCCGGCGAACGACGTGGCGGTATCTGTCTTTCAGAGCCGAACGCGGGTAGCGATCTGCAGGGCATCAGCACCGTCGCGACTTTGGTAGGCGAGTCATACCGAATCAACGGCTCAAAAATGTGGGTGACCAACGGCCGCTACGGCAATACGTTCTTGCTGCTGGCGAAAACCGATCCGAAGGCTGAGCCGGCCCACACCGGTATGAGCGCCTTCGTCATCGAGAAGGGCGGCCCGGGTCTGACCGTGAGCCGCGACATCGACAAGCTCGGCTACAAGAGTGTCGAGACTTGCGAGTTGCACTTTCAAGACTTCCACACGCCACCCGAAGCTCTGATCGGCGGCATAGAAGGCCGCGGCTTCAAGCACGTTATGACCGGCCTGGAAGCGGAGCGCCTCAACGTCGCCGCGCGCGGCCTGGGAATCGCTCGCGCAGCTTTTGAAGAAGCCATCCGCTACGCGCAGCAGCGCACGACATTTGGCAAGCCGATCTCTGAGCATCAAACCATCCAGATAAAGCTGGCCGACATGGCGACAAAGATCGAGGCTTCCCGTCTCCTGATCTATTCAGCCGCCGAAAAGAAGGATCGGGGCGAGCGCTGCGATCTGGAAGCCGGCATGGCCAAGCTGTTCGCCACCGAGACCGCCGCCGAAGTATCGTTTGAAGCCATGCGAGTTTTGGGCGGCAACGGATATTCGAAGGATTTTGCGGTAGAGCGTTACTACCGCGATGCGCCGCTGGTCGTCATCGGAGGCGGCACCAACGAACTGCAACGCCTGATCATCGCGCGCAATCTTCTGAAGAAATATCGAGTGGAGTCGTAGCACGGCGCCATGGGCTTCGGACGTTACTACGAAGAATTCGAAGCCGGCGCGATTTACCAGCACTGGCCCGGCCGAACCATCACCGATCACGACAACACCTGGTTCGCGCTGCTTTCGATGAACCAGCATCCGCTCTTTATCGACGAGCACTATGCGCGAGCACAGCCGCTTGGACGCCGGCCGGTGATCGACACATTGATCTTCAGCCTGGTGGTCGGAATGAGCGTCGCCGACACCAGCGGCAAGACCATCGCCAATCTGGGCTACGAGAGCGTCGAGTTTGAGCGGCCACTGTACTCCGGCGATTCGCTCTATGCCGAGTCTGAAGTGCTCGAGAAACGCGAATCGGCGAGCAAGCCCGATCGCGGAATCGTGGCCATCGAAACGCGCGGGTTCAACCAGGCTCGCGAGCGAATCATCGTCCTGCGCCGCCGGTTTCTCGCGCCGAAACGAGGCGCCGAGTGAGCACGCGCGCGCTCGTAGATTTCCTCGTGGCCCTTGAACCGAAGGATCTCCCAGCGGAAGTCTTGGACCGCGCACGTTACTTTCTGCTGGACTATCTCGCCGTTGCGATTCGCGGATCGCGCGCTGAATCGTCGCAGCCGGTCTACCGCATGATCGAAAAGCTGGGAGCGCCGGGCTGTTCGAGCGTGATCGGCCAGCCCACGCGCACGCTTTCCGGATATGCGGCACTGGCCAACGGGACCGCCGCGCACTCGATCGAAATGGACGACACGCACAATGCCGGATCCATCCACTTAGGCGTCGTCATGTTCCCAACCGCGCTCGCGCTGGCCGAAACTCTTCCTGATTTGCCGGCCGGGCAGTTCTTCAGCGCTGTTGTGGCCGGATATGAGGCCGCTGCGCGCATCGCCATGGCGGTCCAAGCCAAAGATCACTATGAACTCGGGTTTCATCCGACATCGACTTGTGGAGTCTTCGGCGCCGCAATCACTGCCTCCAAGCTGCTGGGACTCCCCGCGGAGCAGACGCTTTCCGCCATGGGCATCGCAGGCAGCATGGCCGCCGGATCGCTCGAATTTCTGTCGGAAGGCGCCTGGACCAAGCGGCTCCATCCCGGACTCGCCGCGCAAAACGGGATCCAGGCGGCTATGCTTGCAAGCGAAGGTTTCCCCGGACCCAGCCGCATTCTCGAAGGCCGCGATGGCTTTCTGCATGGCTACTCGCGCGATCCGCGTCCGGAATTTTTGACCAGCCACCTGGGCGAATCGTTTGAGATCCTGCGCACCAGCGTCAAACCACACTCCTGCTGCCGCTACATGCAAGGCCCCATCGATGCGCTGCTCGACCTCGTCACCAGGCACAGCATTCGCGCCGAAGACATCCGCAGCATCGACGTGGCCGTGCTCGAAGCGGGCTGGTCGCTGGTGTCGGAGCCACAAATACAAAAGTACAATCCCGAGTCGGTGGTCGCAGCGCAGTTCTCCATGCCATTCGTCGCCGCGATGGCGGTACTCGATAGGGCGGCGGGGCTGGATCAATTCACCGAACGGAACGCCC
>JBGPSX010000177.1:0-7769 GCA_041490325.1 Bryobacteraceae bacterium
CAGCTTTTGAGATACTTGCGCCAAGTTGAAACAGTTTAGGGGAACTCCGCAACATTTCCGCTCCACACGACTGCACTCAATCCGGACGTCAATGCCAACAACAGCTAGAAAGAGAGAATTATGAAAGAAACAGGCACGGTGAAGTGGTTTAACGCCGGCAAAGGATTTGGATTCATCCAACGCGATAATGGCGAGGATGTGTTCGTTCATTTTTCTGCCATTGAGGCAAGTGGATACCGGACGCTCGAAGAGGGCGCTCGTGTGTCCTTCGTAGTGAAGCGGGGACCGAAGGGTCTGCAAGCAGAGCAAGTCACATTGGCATAGCGCGGTGATCCTTCGCGAGCGCGCTCGGGACTGAAACCTAGTCTCGAAATTCTGGAACGAGCGTGCTCGCGACGGCTGCGCAACAGGTTCGCTACGCCTTGAGTGAGGGCACGTCGACCCAGGCGCGCTTGCGCCACGACTCCAGCCCTTTCTCCGCAAGCTGGACTCCTTTTGCGCCTTCGAGCAGGCTCCACTGGAACGGATCGCCTGAGACGACGTGGCGTAAAAACAATTCCCATTGGCGTTTGAAGGCGTTATCGAAATCGGCCTGCTGCGGGACTTTCTGCCAGTCGTTGAAGTAGTCCAGCGGATTCTCGACATCGGGATTCCAGACGGGCCTCGGCGTGGCGCCATAAGGCTGAATCCAGCAGTGCCGCAATCCGGCCACCGCCGAACCCTTGGTTCCGTCCACCTGGATCGTCAACAGATCGTCGCGCCGCACTCGAACGCACCAGGACGAATTGAAGTGCGCCGTGATACCGCCCTCTAATTCAAAGGTGGCGTACGCGGAGTCGTCGGCGGTCGCGTTGTACGGCTTTCCGGCTTCGTCCCAACGTTTCGGAATATGCGTTTTCCCCAAACAGGAAACCGACTTCACCGCGCCGAACAGATTGTCAAGCACATAGCGCCAGTGGCACAACATATCCATGATGATGCCGCCGCCATCCTCCTTGCGGTAATTCCACGAGGGACGTTGCGCGGGAACCGTATCGCCCTCGAAGACCCAATAGCCGAACTCGCCGCGCACCGAAATAATCTGGCCGAAAAAGCCCAGATCGCGGAGCGTCTTCAACTTCATGAGCCCCGGAACCCAAAGCTTGTCCTGAACCACGCCGTGTTTTACCCTGGCCTTCTTCGCCAGCTTGTATAGATCGAGAGCGGCTGCCAGACTGTCGGCGCTGGGCTTTTCGCAATAAATGTGCTTGCCCGCGGCGATGGCTTTGCGGACCGCCGTGGCACGGGCATCCGTGGTCTGGGCGTCGAAATAGATCGAGTAATTGGGATTTTTCAGCGCGGCGTCCAGATCGGTGGACCAGGGCAAGCCGCCGCTTTCCTCCGCCAATGCCTGGAGCTTCAACGCGTTGCGACCCAATAGCATGGGCTTGGGCATGATCACCGAGCCGTCCGCGTTCTTGAGCCCGCCCTCTGCCATGATCGCGAGTATGGACCGGCGCAGGTGTTGGTTGAGACCCATGCGTCCGGTGACGCCATTCATCAGAATTCCAACGGTATGAACCTTCTTAGAGGTCACTTCGCCCCCGGACTTGTCCTGTTAGCAAGTGCGAACGCACGAAGGTTGCCTCCGGCGGGCGAACGGCAGCCGCTAGCCGAGCCGCGACCAAAGGGAGCGGCGCTTCGTCAGCAACCTGTGATGTCATTTCGCCTCCGGTTTCGCAGTGCATTGAGGACTAGCGCCCGCCGGGAGCGGTGGCGCCTCGACTCCCGCGCGCGGCAGCGTCCCATCCAACTCCTGCCGCCAGTGAGCCACATCGCCGGCAGGTCCGTAGCAGTAGATCATGCGTAGAGGCGTCGCGCCGGAGTTAGTCAACTGGTGAAACACGCGCGGAGGAATGTAGACGGCCTGGCCCGATGTGACGGTTGTTTTCTCCTCGCCCAGGCACATTTCGCCGGTGCCCTCGACGATGAAATAAATCTCTTCTTGCTCCTGGTTGTGCCAGGGCACTTGACCGCCGTTGGGCGCGAGCGTGACGTTGCCCATCGAGAAAGCAGTGGCCTGGATCGGGCTCGCTCCACCTACCAGATTCTGTGTTCTGCGCCGGGCCGGATACGTGCGTCCGGCGATTTGGGAAAGATCGGCAATGATCATTCGTGATACTAGTCTCCTGAGATTCTGATGAAAACTTTCTGAAGAACCGCTCCCTTTGGTCACGGCTCGGCCAGAGGTTCTAGCCGCTAGCCGGGCCGCGACCAAAGGGAGCGGTCCTTCAAATGAGTTTCTTACCTTTTTCTTCCTGCCCCCAAGGCACATGACACTAGAGAACCGGTCCGATGCGCCATGGCACGAATTCCTTGTGGCCCAGCCGCTCACTGCACGTCCTCTCGCCCGACGCGACGCGTAGCAGCATCTCGAAGATCTCGCGGCCAATCGCTGCCACTGTGGCTTCGCCGTCGGCGATTCGACCTGCGTTGATATCCATGTTGTCGCGCATTCTATTGTAGGTGGCGCTGTTGCTCGCGATCTTGATCACGGGAATGGTCGGGAACCCGATGGCGCTGCCTCGGCCTGTCGTGAACGCGATGGCATTGACGCCGCCCGCCGCCAGCCCGGTTAACGACACCGGATCGTAGCCTGGCGTGTTCATCATGACGAATCCAGGCGATTCGATTCGTTCGGCATACTGGATCACGTCCGTCAACGGTGAGGTACCGGCCTTCGCGACGGCGCCCAGCGATTTTTCCAGAATGTTCGTCAGGCCCCCAGCCTTGTTGCCCGGCGTTGGATTGTCATCGAAGCTGCCTCCGAAGCGAGTGAGATATGCTTTGTAGGCGGCGATAATGCCGAGCAATTTTTCCGCGGTCTCGCGATTCCGTGCGCGCCGGACCAGTAGATGCTCAGCGCCGAAAATCTCGGTGGTCTCGGCCAGAACGGCGGTGGCGCCGATCTCGGCCAACATGTCGGAACAGACGCCCAGCGCCGGATTCGCGGTGATTCCGGAAAATGAATCCGACCCGCCGCAATTGAGCCCCAGGACCAGCTTGGATGCCGAAGTCTTTACGCGTTTTTCGGCCGACGCCTGTTCCATCAATCCTGCGATCGCTTTTCTGGCAGCTTCCACGGTCGCTCGCGTGCCGCCGCTCGCTTGCACCGTCATGCCGACCAGACGATCCGTGCGGGGCGCGCCTTCGCCCAGGTAGTGATCGATCTGATTCACCTCGCATCCGAGTCCTAAAATAATCGCCGCCGCGACGTTGGGATGATTCAGAACGCCGCCCAACGTCCGCTGCAGTTGCTCGGTATCCGGCCCGAACGCGTGACCGCAGCCCTCGCCGTGCGGAAAGGCCTCCACGCCATCGATGTTCGGTGGGAGCGACCCCGCCTCGAAGCTCGACGCAATCAGTTCGGCGGTATGAGCGGCGCAATTGCTGGCGGCCACCACCGCGATGTAATTCCGAGTCCCCACGCGGCCGTCCTCGCGCTGATAACCCAGAAACGCCGGGGCATCCTGCGACGACTTGGGTAGAGGCGAATCCTGCTCGGGAAACTCATAGGCGAACGTCAGTTCCTCGAACGAAACATTGTGAGTGTGTACGTGACGGCCCGGCTCAATCCGGATTTTAGCCCGGCCGATGATCTGTCCGTAGCGCAGAATGTTCTCGCCCGCGCCAATCGCCGTAATCGCGATCTTGTGGCCTGGCGAGACCACATCTTCCACCGTGACCGAGCGTTCGCCCACGCGCAGCTTCTGTCCTGGAGAAAGCGACACGCGCGCGATCGCAACGTTGTCGGCCGCGTTCAGTTGAATGACTGCGTTTTCCGCAGTAGGAAGCTTCGTGATTTCAAGCAGGCCCATCGATTATCTCTCCAGCACCGTTTCGGTGATCTGTTCGCCGGTGTGAACGTGGAATAAATTGCCTTGAGGATGCACCCACAGCCCTTCGCCTTTTTGGGGAACCGGAATGTCCTCTATTTTGGTCGCGGTGATGGCCTGGGCATTTTCCACGCCTGGAATGAGCCTGCCGATGTGCAGGTGCACATGACACTGCGTCTGGACGCTGGGCGCGTTATAAGCGACCGCCCAATCTTCGCCGAACAGCGCCTTAGCTTTCGTGATTGCGGCGTTCCAAAGCTCTGCGCGTTGTTCGGGGATCAACAACTCGAGCGCGCGTTCGTGCGTCCTGGGTAACGCGAGCCACCGCTTAGGCTTGGTCGGGTTCACATCCTTCAGAAAGAAAAACTTGACGCTCCCAGGTTGCGTTTCGGCTTCGCGGCAAAGGCTGCAGGGTCGAGCTTCCAGAGTTTCAGGCCGAGCAGGGTCGCAATTGCAAGTAACGATGTCCGCGCCCACTGCGACCGCGCTCACTGCGACCGCGCCCATGGCGGCCGCAGCCAGCAATATCGCGGGGATCAAGTAGCGGCGCATTCGCCCTCATTATACTAGGGAGTTGTTTTCACAACTTGAGAAGCGCGCGGCGCTGCCGTTGGTTTGCTGCGCTTTGTTTTTCTTGTACCTCTTCGGATTGACTCGCGCCGGCCTGCTCGGCCCCGATGAGCCGCGCTATGCCGCGATCGGGCGCTCCATGGCGGAATCGGGCGACTGGGTTACGCCGCGATTGTGGGGTCAGCCCTGGTTTGAAAAGCCGGCGCTACTGTATTGGATGACAGCCGCTGGTTTCAAACTGGGACTCGGCGACGACCTTGCGCCCAGGCTGCCGGTTGCGATGGCGAGCCTGGCGTTTCTGATTTTCTTCTTTGCGATGCTGCGCGCCGAGTTTGGCGAACGCGTGGCATTTTACGCGACCAGTATTCTTGCGACCTCGGTGGGGTGGCTGGCCTTTAGCCACGTCGCGGTCCCGGATCTTCCCATGTCGGCCGCTTTTGGCGCGGCCATGCTGCTAGTATTGCGAGGCCGCTCGCCAGCGCTGGCCGGCGTATGCCTTGGCGCCGCTCTTCTTGCGAAGGGGCTGGTGCCGCTGGCGCTCTGCGTGCCAGTGCTTTGGTTTTGGCGAAAGCGCCTGCGCGATCTGGCCGTATTTTTCGGCGTCGCCGCTGCCGCCGCCCTGCCCTGGTACGCGCTGGTGACTCTTCGTAACGGCACGCCGTTCTTGCAGGACTTCTTCTGGAAGCATCACTTCGCTCGATTTCTTACTGGGGAGCTCATGCACGGACAACCAATTTGGTTCTACGTCCCCGTGCTCGCCGCCGCGTTCTTTCCATGGTCGCCTCTGCTGCTGTTGCTGTTTTCGAAGAAGCTCTACCAGGAGCCCCGCCAGGCGTTCCTGCTCGCCTGGTTGGTTTGGGGATTTGTGTTTTTCTCGCTCTCGCATGACAAGTTGCCGGGATACCTGCTGCCATTGCTGCCGGCGCTGGCAGCGTTGTTGGGAATCGCGATCGCCGGCGCGCGCCCGCGTAGTCTTCAAGTGATGTGCCTCATCGGCGCTAGTGCCGCATTGCTGTGGTTGGTCCCGGCGATTCAGGATGCGCTGCCGCGCGCCCTCGCTTCCGGATTGTCGCGCGCGAAAATTCACTGGCCGGCCGCCTGGCTGCTTCCCGCAGCCCTGGTCGTGGTTTGCTGCGCCGTACTCGAAAGGATTGGCCGGCGCGAGATCGCGATTTTCTCGATTGGTCTGTTAATCACCCTGTCAGTAGTAGGGATTGTATCGCAGACTTTTCCAATGCTCGACCGCGAAGTCTCTGCGCGTGGACACTGGCTTGCCGCCCCCGAATCAATCACTTGTGTGCCCAACGAAAACAGGTCTCAGCAATACGGGCTGGATTATTACGTTCACCGCGACCTGCCGGATTGTCCCTAAGCCTCAATTATGTTAATCTCTATAGAGATATGGGTAATCGCCCATGATCACAGAACAGAACACCCCAAACGCTGAGGAAACGCTCGCTTCGCTGACCGAGGCGGCCTACGATGCTACCGTTCGCGCTGACATCGAACTTTTCCGTGCGCATTCGGAGAAGTGGGTCGCGAGCGAGATCAACGACGACCAGTTTCGCGCACAACGTCTGCGCCGCGGCATCTACACGCAGCGGCAGGCCGGCGTGCACATGATCCGCACCAAGATTCCAGGTGGAATTCTCACGGCAGCCCAGATGGATCAGATGGCTCGGATCGCCGACCAGTTCTGCGGTGGCAAAGGCCATCTCACCACGCGCCAGAACATCCAATATCACTTTGTTCCACTCAACCAGGTTCCCGATCTGCTGCACATGCTGGCCGATATGCGGCTCACGACCCGTGAAGCCTGCTACAACACGGTTCGCAACATAACCGCGTGCCCTTTGAGCGGGCTGCTCGAAGACGAGGTGTTCGACGTGCACCCCTACGCTCAAAAAGTTGCATTCGCGTTTCTGCACAAAGAACTCACCGACAGCCTGCCGCGGAAATTCAAGATCGCGTTTTCGGGCTGCAAAGACGATTGCATGCTGGGTGCGATCCACGACGTTGGGCTGCGCGCCGTGATCAAAGATGGCCAGCGCGGTTTTCGAATGGTGGTGGGCGGCGGGCTCGGTCCCTTGCCGGTCGAAGCCAATCTCCTGGACGAATTTGTTCCTGTGGAACGGCTCGTCAATCGATGCGAAGCAGTGATCCGCGTATTCAACCAGCACGGGAATCGCAAGAACAAGAACATGGCGAGATTAAAGTTCGTTGTTCGAGCGCGCGGCTTCGACTGGGTGAAAGAGCAGATTGAGAAAGAGTATCAGGATATCTTGACCAACGGGGGAATTCCGACGCCCGAAGTGGTTCCTGACGGCTTTGGTGGTTTTCAATCATCACCACCACCACTCGCGACCGGCGAGTTGCTTCCCGTGCTCAAGTCCAACGGCCATTCCAATCCCCAATACGAACGTTGGCTCGAGACGAATATCCGAGAGCAGAAGCAGCGCGGATACGCCACCGTAACTGTGAAGGTTCCTCAAGGAAATCTGACCGGCTTGCAAATGCATGGACTTGCGCAGCTTGGGAGAAATGCCGGTGACGGACTTTTGCGAGTGGGTATCGATCAGAACATGATTCTGGCCTACATCCCGCTGCGGGTTTTGCCACAAGTGCATGCGGCGCTCGCCGAGCTCGATTTGGCGGAGGCTGGCGTCGGTGAGATCGATGATGTCACCACGTGTCCGGGCGCCTATAGCTGTAACTTGGCTCTAACCAAATCCATGACACTCGGCGCGGCGTTGGCGGAAGAAGTTCGCGGGCATACGGATCCGCTGGTTCGGAAGCTCAGCATCAAGATCAGCGGCTGTCCCAACTCCTGCGGGCAGCATTGGATTGCCGACTTGGGCTTTTACGGCAATGCGCGCAAGATCAACGGCAAGGAAGTACCTTATTATCAGATGATGCTGGGCGGCGGCTACGACGATGCGAATATGATGCGGTTCGGCGTCGCCGTGCAGAGCATTCCGGCGCGGCTTGCGCCCCTGGCTGTTCGCCGCGTGCTGGAGCACTACACCGCGAATCGCCAAGAAGACGAAACATTCCGCGAATATGTATTGCGCCACAAAGTCGAGACGTTCCGGCTGATGACGAACGACTTGGCGAAGCCGGCGGACATGTTCCCCGAGATGTATCGGGACTGGGGCGATGACCTGGAATACTCGCTGCAACTGGGCCGCGGCGAGTGCGCGAGCTAGAAACAACCGCTCCCTTTGGTCACGGCTCGGCTAGCGATATCGTCCGTTGCCGACCGCAATCGACGCTACGGCCTAAAACTTCGTACCCGAATAAACCCCCGCGCCGACGCATAAACCC
>JBGPSX010000178.1:0-7698 GCA_041490325.1 Bryobacteraceae bacterium
CCGCCAAGGTGAAGCCGGGTCAGAAATGCTCGCGATGCTCGGCGTCGCTGGACCCCGGGTACATCATGAGGTTGGACCGCGCAGCGTAAGCCTCGGCTTCCGTGTTAGTGTAGTTTTTATAGAGGACAATGAAACGGAAGCCGCTGCCAACTAACGTGCCGGTGATCGACCAGAAGCTTCTCGAAGAGGCCAAGCGTGCGATTCAGTCCGATCAGCTCAAGCGCTTTGACAAGTGCTCGGTCTGTGGAGGATCTTGCGCGCCCAACTCATCGGAGGGTCTTTGCTGGGTTTGCCGCCGGTTGAAGATCAGCGCGTGGCGCGATTCCGATCAGCAAATCGCTCAGGAGTAGCGAGCCCGCGCTCGTAGACAAAGGCCCCGGCGGCCACGTCTTCCACTCCTACTCCAATTGATTTGAAGATGGTGACTTGATCCGGGTCGTAGCTAGGCTTCACGTTCTGCAGTTCCCTTACGTTCGACCAACTGTCGGCTAGGATCAAGTCGCCAGCCTCGATCTTGGCCTGTTCCAGTGAATCGACCGCCACGAGCGAGGCGCGGCGAACCAACTCAGCCGGCAACTCGCGCCGATTCGCAATGTTCGATCCCATGGCGTTGATCATGGTCCCCGGCGCGATCCAGGCGTCGTCGATCACCGGATCTTTCGAATTAGTCGCCGTCACCACAATCTGTGCGTCGCGCACGGCTTCTTCGGCGGAATTGGCGGCGACGGCTCGACACTGCTCGGCGAACTGACGACGCTTCTCTTCACTGCGGCTCCAAACGCGAACGGTCTTGATGGGCCGAACGGCTCGGATCGCTTCGAGTTGCGTCTTGGCCTGGAACCCGGACCCGATGATTCCGACCGTCTCTGCTTGGGGGTGGGCCATCAAATCGGTCGCGTAACCACTTGCCGCACCGGTTCGAATCTGGCCCAGGTGATTCGCTTCCATGAACGCCAGCGGCATGGCGGTCTTGGCATCGTACAGCATGAAGGAGAAGTGTGCGCCGTAACGCGGGTTCGTGGAGTAAAACTTGGTCCCGAAATAATTCAAAAAAGCCCCCGCCAGGCTGTGAAGCACCGATCCCGATTCGAGGATCAGTCGCCGGCGCGGCTGGTTCTGCGCGCGCCCTTGCGCCAGCGCTTCGAAAGTCCGGCGCATGACGGCGACGCATTCCCGGACAGGCAGCAGTTCCTGCACATCCGCTTCAGAAAAATAAAGCATAACGATTATTGGAAACCGCTCCCTTTGGTCACGGCTCGGCCAGCAGCAACGTGCATCAACGTTCGAGCGCTCTTATGTCCGAATAACCCCTAGCCGAGCCGTGACCAAAGGGAGCGGTTGTCCGGGGACGATATTATCTCTTCACTGGATCGGGACTCTCGGGATTCAACCCAAGCTCAGTAATCGCCTTCTTCGCTCGCTCTTTGTCGAACTTCCCATCCCTCGCCAGCCGCGACAATGCCGCCGCTGCAATCGCCTCGGCCCCGTTCTCAAAATGCTTGCGAAGATGTTCGCGATTCTCGCTGCGCCCGAAGCCGTCCGTACCGAGCGTCACCAACCGCCCTGGAAGCCAGGGCGCCACTTGATCCGCCACCACCTTCATGTAGTCGGTAGACGCCACGATCGGACCTTCCACGCCTTGCAGCGCTTCCAGCAGGTACGGCTTGCGCTCAGGCTCCGCCGGATGCAGCCGGTTCCAGCGCTCCACTTCCAGCGCATCGCGGCGCAGTTCGTTGTAGCTGGTAACGCTCCAGACGTCTGACGCCACTTGATACTTCTCAGCCAGAATCTTCTGCGCCCGCAGCGCTTCGTTCAGAATCGGCCCGCTGCCGAAAAGCTGAACCAACGCCTTCCCGGATTGAGCTGCCTGATACCGGTACAAGCCGCGTAAAATGCCCTCGGCAACACCCTCTGGCATAGGCGATTGCGCGTAGTTCTCGTTGTAGATCGTGAGGTAATAAAAACGATCTTCCATCTCCTGGTACATCCGCCGGATGCCATCCTGCACGATCACCACGATCTCGTACGCATAAGCCGGATCGTAGCTGTGACAGGTGGGCACGGTGCTCGCTAGTACCAGGCTATGGCCGTCCTGATGTTGCAGACCTTCGCCCGCCAGCGTTGTACGGCCAGCGGTTCCACCCATGAGGAATCCCTTGCCGCGCGCGTCCGCAAAGGCCCAAATCAAATCGCCGATGCGCTGGAACCCGAACATGGAATAGTAGGTGAAAAACGGAATCATCGGGATGCCGTAGTTCGCATACGACGTGCCGGCCGCGGTGAACGACGCCATCGATCCCGCCTCAGTGATCCCTTCCTCTAGGATCTGGCCGTTAAAAGCTTCCCGATAGAAAAGGAAGTTCGCGCTATCCACTGGCGTGTAAAGCTGCCCACGGCTCGCATAGATTCCGTAAGCCCTAAACAGCGACTCCATGCCGAAGGTACGTGCTTCATCCGGAATGATGGGTACGATGTACTTGCTCAGCGCTTTGTCCTTCAACAACAGCGTCAGCACCCGCACGAACGCCATCGTGGTCGACACTTCGCGGCCGGCCGAGCCTGCCAAGGACTCGCTGAATAACTCGAGCGGAGGCGCCTGGATGGTAATCTTCGCGGGCTTGCGCGCCGGAAGACTCCCGCCCATTGCTTCCCGCCGCTGTTGCACATACTTCATCTCCGGACTCTCAGCCGCCGGCTTATAGAACGACATCAGATGCACGGTTTCTTCGCTGATGGGGATGTCGAAGCGTTTGCGGAAGTACAGCATCTCTTCTTCGTTCAGCTTCTTCTGCTGATGCGTTACGTTGCGTCCCTCGCCTGCTTCGCCGAGCCCGTAGCCTTTGATGGTCTTGGCAAGAATGACGGTAGGAGATCCGGTGTGTTCCACTGCGCGTTTGTAGGCGTTGTACACCTTCTGCGGATCATGCCCCCCCCGGCGCAGGTTGAAAATCTCGTCGTCCGTCAGGTGCTCAACCAGCTTCAATAGCTCGGGATAGCGGCCAAAGAATTCGCTTCGTACGTATGCGCCGTCCTTAGCCTTGAAGCTCTGGTATTCTCCGTCGACGCACTCGCCCATGCGCTTTATGAGCAAGCCCGTGGTGTCGCGCGCCAAGAGGTCATCCCAACCGCAGCCCCACAGCACCTTGATGACATTCCATCCGGCGCCACGGAAGGCTGCCTCGAGTTCAGTAATGATTTGCCCGTTGCCGCGCACCGGGCCGTCCAGCCGCTGCAGATTGCAGTTCACGACAAAGATCAAGTTGTCGAGCCCCTCGCGCGATGCCAGCGTGATGGCGCCCAGCGACTCGGGTTCGTCCGTCTCGCCATCGCCTATAAATGCCCATATCTTGCGCGATGTCACGGGAATAATTTCGCGATGCTCCAGGTATCGCATGAAACGAGCCTGGTAGATGGAGTTGATCGGGCCCAGGCCCATCGACACGGTCGGGAATTGCCAGAAATTCGGCATCAGCCAGGGATGCGGATAAGAAGAGAGCCCGGGATGCTCGCGCAATTCATGCCGGAAGTTTTCCAGATGCTTTTCGGTGATGCGCCCTTCCAGAAACGCGCGCGCATAGGTTCCTGGCGACGCGTGACCCTGAAAGTAGACAAAATCGCCCGGCTGATCGTCGTAGCGGGCATGGAAGAAATGGTTGTGGCCGACCTCTGCCAGCGTGGCCAGCGACGAAAAAGTTGAAATGTGGCCGCCGATGCCCGGGTCGTACTTGTTCGCCCGCACCACCATCGCCATCGCGTTCCACCGGATCAGGCTCTTGATACGCCGCTCAATGGCGCGATCGCCAGGATACGGCTCTTCTTCGTCCAGCGGAATGGTATTGACATACGGCGTCGTTAGCTTCTGCGGCATCGAGACGCCGTACAGGCCGGCGCGATCGGTTAAACGGCTGAGCAGGTAAGCGGCGCGCTCGGAGCCGCCTTCTTCCACGACCCCATCCAGGGCCTCCAGCCATTCTGTAGTCTCTTGAGGATTCAGGTCCTCGACGCTATCTGCTTTAGTGGTTCCAATCATTTTGAATCAGGGGGGTCTCTTTCAACATAGCACTGCGGGCTTGCCGGGCCAAACTGCCGCAGCTTCCGGACACTTCGGTGAGCTACAATGCCAATTGTGCCACGGCCCCGCCGTGCCTGACTCGCAGTCTTACATGCTTCCGATGTGGTCCACCCTGCGAGAAATGGTCGCCACGCAGGCGAACCAGTTCGGCCGTCATGCCGCGATTCTCGCCCCAGGCCGCGATCCGCTGACGTTCGCGCGTCTACAACAACAAGTCGAAGAAACATTCGCCCGCCTGCGGGAATTGGGTGTCGGTCGAGGCGATCTCGTGGCCAGCGTCCTTCCCAATGGACCGGACGCCGGCGCCGCTGTGCTCGGTGTGTCATCGTGCGCCACAATCGTACCGATCAATCCTGACGCGCAGCGCGCCGAATACGAATGGCTGTTCCGGGAGTTGTCACCCAAGATTCTGCTGGCGGCGGGCGCCGCACCGGCGGCTCGCGAAGCGGCACGAACGGCCAACGTCCCGGTAATCGACGTTATTCCAAAAGCCGAGGCCGGCGCCTTCGCCCTCCACGCTGAGATGCGAACCCGCATATCCGGCTCAGGCGAATTCGCCGTCCGCGGGGATATCGCCTACATCGTGGCAACTTCGGGCTCCACGGCGCGGCCCAAACTGGCGCCGCTGACGCATCGCATTGTCTGCGCCACGATTGCATCTTTGGTGGACGTTCTGGCGCTGACTCCGGCGGACCGCGGTCTCAACTTCTCGCCGCTCTTTCATGTGCTGGGCCTGCATGGAGGACTGCTCGCCCCCATCGGTAGCGGCGGCAGCGCAGTGCTCACAAGCGGATTTCATGCGCTCGATTTTTTTCAATGGCTCGACCAATTCCAACCCACCTGGTTTTCGGCCGTGCCGGCCATTCTTCAGACCATCGTGGACCACGCTGACCGGTACGAAAGCATACTCGATGGCGCCCCCATCCGTTTTGTGCGCACTGGCGGCGCGCCCGTTCCGTCCGCGCTAGTGGATCGCGTCGAATCCGTATTCGGAGCGCCGCTCCTCCACGTGTATGGCATGTCGGAAGCGCCGGTAATTACCGCCGATCGTTATTCTTCCCCGCGCCGGGCCGGTTCTACGGGACGTCCCTGCTCGGGCGAGGTTGCGATAGTGGATGGCCAAGCTCGTCCACTCGCGCCGGGAGAGACGGGAGAAGTTGTGGTTCGCGGGCCCAGGGTCATTGACGGCTATTTCCGCAATCCCGAGGCCACTCGCAGGGCATTTCGCGACGGCTGGTTTTACACCGGCGACACCGGCTATCTCGATGACGGCGGTTACCGTTTCCTGACGGGCCGCGCCAGCGAATGGATCAATCGAGGCGGTGAAAAGATTGCACCGCTCGAAATCGAAGAAGCTCTTCTCGCACACCCGGCCGTGGCCGAAGCCCTGGCCTTCGCCGCTCCAGACCCACGCTTGGGCCAGGAGATCGCGGCTGCCATCGTGCTGCGCTCAGGCGCTGCGGCCACCGCATATGACCTTCAGGCGTTCGTCAGCGCCCGCCTGGCCGCGCACAAACTTCCGCGGCGTATCGTGTTTCTCAGCGCGCTTCCCGTCGGCGCCACCGGAAAGACGCGGCGCTCTCAAATGGTTGAATACCTGACGCCTTCAGAAGGCTCAGACCACGGCCAACCGCAACAACAGGGCCCGCGCGATGAGCGGGAACGGAAGATTGCAGAGCTGTTTGCCCAAGTCTTGCGGGTTGAAAGTGTCGGACTGCACGACGATTTCTTCGATCTCGGCGGCGACTCGCTTCGGGCAGTTGAGTGCGCGGAACTTTTGCGCGAGGCTTTCGCCGTTCCGGCCCTCCCGGCAGGAGTCTTGCTCTACGCACCCACCGTGGCGCGTTTGTCGGCGATCGTGGGTAGTCCTGCGCTGGCCGGCTCTGAGGACATCCAGCCGATTCAGACGCAAGGCCACGGGCTCGCACTTTTTCTGGTAGCGCCCGGATTCGAAATGCTAAAGCTGGCGCGTCACTTGGGACCGGATCAACGGTTGTTCGGAGTTCCATGTCCAGCCGCGGCCAATCCTTCCACGCCCCGGTCTATCGAGCAGATTGCCGCCGGCTCCGTCAGCGTCCTTCGACGCTTTCAACCAGCCGGCCCGTACGCCCTGGCCGGTTGGTGCATTGCCGGAGTGGTCGCGCTTGAAATGGCGCGGCAGCTCGACCAGCAAGGTGAGCAGGTCGCCTTTGTCGCATTGTTGGATGCGCGCGACATGGTTCTTCCTCCGCTGACGCCGTCAAAGCGCCTGTGGGTTCGTTTTTGGCGCCGGTTGCAACGCCTGAGCTACATCGCAGGCCGCCTCGGCCAAGGGAGCTGGCGGCGCATGCGCGAAAGATGGGCGTGGAGACGCTTCGCGGCTGGAGATGAGACTTACTCAGCCTTGCGTTCCTACCAGCCGGAGCCTTGGTCTGGAAGAATGCTCCACATCTGGGCCGCTCAGCGCCCGCGCGGCCGATATTGTGATCCGGCCTTCGTTTGGAATCACGTTGCGCCGGATGGCTTCGTTTTGCACGAGGTCCCGGGCAACCATCTCAGCATGTTCGAGGAGCCCAACGTAACCGCGCTCGCGGCCGTGCTGAGGGCCGAGTTGGATCGCGCGCAGAGCCTCCGCGCACGTTCCGCGCAAGCATAACCGTGACAGTCACGACTCATCGCTGAAATGTTTTCCTGTTTTCGCAGTCACTTACAGCCAATCTTGACGCGGCACGATCGAGACGCGCCGTAAGCTGGTTTCAGTTGGTGGCGAACGCACAGGATGCGCGACGTCTGACATGCGTTGCTCCTCTGCATCCTGTGCGTCTATTCGTACCGCAGCGCGATGACCGGATCCACCTTCATCGCAGACCGCGCTGGCAACCAGCACGCGAAGATTCCAACCGTGAGCAGGATTGCCGAGATCGAGACGAAGGTCGTGGGATCGGTAGGCGCGACGTGAACCAGCAGGCGCGTCAGCACTCGCGCGAGACCAAAGGCCGCCGCCAGTCCAATTACCAGGCCGATGGCAAGCTGCCGCATGCCTTGCGTCAGCACCAGGTAGAGAATGTTTCTGGCCGACGCGCCCAGCGCCATGCGCATGCCGATCTCTTGGCGCCGTTGATTCACTGAATAAGCCATCATCGCGTACAGGCCGACAGACGAAAGCAGCAGCGCTATCAGAGCGAAGACAGCGAACAATGTTCCAAAGACGCGGAAAGGCCAGCTCTGCTGCTGCAAGGATTCCTGAAGCGTCATGACCTCGAATACCGGCAAGTCCGCATCGATGGCCTGGACCTCCTTGCGTAACGCACTCGACAGCGAAGTCGGTTGGACGCGCGCGCCCACCAGAATCGAGTAGCCCGAAGATGGCTTGGCGCGATACGGAACGTAGATCAGCGGATCGATCTCAATATGCTCCGGGCTGGTCTGGCGAATATCCTGACTCACTGCAATCACCGACAGCCACGGCCGGTCGCCATCCCAGAGCAAGCGAATTCTTTTGCCGAGCGGATCCGGCCATCCCCTTGAACGCTTTGGTCTGAGCTTTCCAGTCCTTAAAGTCGGGATAGGATACACCGATGTCATTTTGGTTCTTGGCGTGATTGCTGCTGGAGAGGTGCATCACGCGGTCGGGGTCTTCAAAGGGC
>JBGPSX010000179.1:0-7693 GCA_041490325.1 Bryobacteraceae bacterium
AGCTGGCTGTAACCGGAATTCACGAACATGATTCCGCCCGCGATAGTCGGCCCTGTCGCGTTCAACGAGCCGCCGTGCGCCTTCACGCCGTTGACGGTTTCGAAATCGCGCAACGTATCCAGATCCCAGACAACGGCGCCGTCTTTCGTCGAATAAGCGCGCAGGTGCCCATCTAACGATCCGGAAAAAACAACTCCCGGGATCAACGTCGCCGGCGCCATCTGCGCGGAGCTGCACCCTCCCTTGCCTTTGCATGCAGGCTCGGGAGGAGCCGCCGTCCATGCTTTTTCGCCGGTCGCGATCTTCAGCGCGAACAACCCGCCGGCCGGTCCCGGCATTACGTCTGAGAGCGGAACATAAACCTGTTCCTCATCCGCCGCCATGCCCCACATGATTCCGCCCAGCGGTCCGCCGTTGCCGATTTGCGTCTTCCACAAAATCTCGCCGCGCTTGTCCGGATCGATGCCATACACGAACCCCGATTTCTGGCCGATCACCAGAACATCTTTCCCGCGCACCGTTCGCAAGATGGGCGACGCGCCGATGTCGGTATCACGATCGGGATTCTCGGGACAGCTCGCCTTGCCCGGCTGTTGACAACTGAAATTCCAAACGTCGGGATTCATCTGCTTTGACCAGCGCAGCGATCCGGTTTCGAGATCGAACGCCAGCACGGCGTCCCCATAGCGCGTGGACGGCTCGGAATAGTTATTCCCGGTGCCGGCATAAACCGCCTTGCGCTTCACATCGATGGTCGGCGACAACCAAACCGCGGCCCCTGACGGTCCATACAAATCAGTGCCCGCAGAATTCTTCTTCGTCACGCCGGGTGGATCGGGAATCGTAAAGGTTTTCCAAATCACCTTGCCAGTGGCCGCATCCAGCGCCGCCACGCTGCCGCGAAATGTGCAGCAGGAATACTTAGGATTCGCAGCCACCATCTCTTCCTGGCCCGAGCGCACGCCCACATACACGCGGCCATCGTAAACTTTTGGCCCCCCGGTGATGCCGGCCATGGCGTGCTCGTCCAGTTTGGTCTTCCACAGCAGCTCTCCAGTTTGCGCGTTCACTGCAAACATGAACGTCTTGCCATCCCCGAAATACGCCGCATATTGCCCCTTGCCGATCGGAGCCACAGTGATCGGCGTGCGCACTTGCGTTCCGGCCGCGAAGGTCCAATAAACGCACCCGCTCCGCGCATCCAGAGAATACACCGTCCCTCGCGCGCTACCGAAGAACAGCCGTCCTCCCACCGCCGTCGGTTGTCCAAACATGCTGGTAACATTCGGAATTCCAAACGCCCATTTCACCTTCAGTTTCGGAACATCCTCGGCGCGCAGGCCGCCATCTTTGGGGAGCTGCATCCGGCTATTCACCAAGTCGACGCCCCATCCGTTCCATCCATTCAGATTAGATAGCGGTGGAGCACCCGCGGGGCAAGCATTCTCCGTGACGGCTTCACTCCCCCCGGCAATCTTCGGCGAGATGAAATCGGCGACGGCTTGCCGCTCGGACGCGCTGAGCGCCGCGCCCTGCGTACGCATTGGTCCGGTTTCAAGCGACGTCAAAATAGCCTGATTCGGCAAGCGTTTCAGCGCCTCCGCTGTGGGTACCCGGTTCTCGGCGCGCGGATTGTGGCAGGTCGCACAATTCTTTTCAAATACCGCCTTGCCGTCGGGCGCAGGTTGAGCGGCGCAAACCGGCACGAAAACCAGCAGGAAGAATCCAATAAAACGAGGCATGTGGCATTATTATAGTCACTCTATGACCCGGCGCGAAGCTCTGAAAAACTCAGCTTTTGCCGCGGCGCTGTTCGGCCTCCCGGCACAAAAGCTCGCGCGGGCATCCACGCCGCTGCCCGATCGATCGCTCTTTACCCAGAATCCGGAAAATTATTGGACCAAGATCCGCGAGGAGCAATTCCTGCTGCCGGAATGGCGTGCTTTTCTCAACAACGGCAGCCTCGGCGTCGCACCCCGCCCGGTGCTGGATGCGATCACCGATTTTCTGAATCGATCCGCCGCGCTGATGCTGGAAGAATATCCGCGCTGGGGCTACGAAACCATGGATGAGCAGCGCGCCGAATTGGCCGCGTATGTCGGCTGCAAGAAGGACGAACTCGCGCTCACCCACAATGCCACCGAGGCGCTAAGCATCATTGCCAACGGGATCGACCTGAAGCCCGGCGACGAGGTTGTCATGACCGATCAGGAGCATCCCAGCGGCCGGTCGGGCTGGCTGGAAAAGCGGGCGCGCTACGGCATCGCTGTCCGAGAAGTCAAAATCCCTCTGCCGCCGAAAAATCCCGAGCAAATCACTGACCTCATGATCTCCGCCATCGGCCCACGCACGCGCGTGCTCTTTTTCAGCGGCATCACCACCACCACGGGACTGATATTTCCCATCCGCGAAATCTGTCAGGCCGCGCGCGCCAAAGGCGTAATCACGGTTGTCGACGGCGCGCACATGCAGGGGCAGGTGCCCATCCGCCTCTCAGATTACGGTTGCGACTACTACGCCGGCAGTCCGCACAAGTGGCTGTTCGCGCCCGCCGGATCGGGAATGCTGTACGTCCGCGAAGAGAACATCGCAAAGCTCTGGCCGCTAGTCGCGACGGCACGCTGGGATGACAAAACAATCGGCGCGGCGCGCTTCATGATGTTCGGCGCCAACAACCGCTCCGTCATCGAAGGCATGATTGCCGGACTGCGCTTCCACCAGCAGATCGGTTCCGATCGCATTTATCAGCGCACGCACCAATTAGCGCGCATGGCTCGCGAGAAGATCGCGGCGATTCCTTATCTCGAATTGCTGACTCCGGCGGACGATCGAATGTACGCGGCGCTGGTCACCTTCCGCTTCAAGAACAAAACCGGCGACCAGCTCAAGCCGCTGTGGGAAGCCTGCAAGGCCAAACGCATCTGGACCACGCCGGGACAGCGCGTCCGTTTATCGACGCATATCCACACCCGGCCGTCCGATCTCGATCTGTTCTTCAACACGATCCGCGAAGTCCTCGGATAAAAATGAACCGCGATGATCGCGATGCGCTGCCGTTTCAGCACTACACCCTGAAGCATCGCGTCATCGCGTGGGTCAGTGAGAACCTGTGCGGTAATCTAACGTATCGTCAACGCCACGGCCTGATCAAAGGCCTGAAGCGCCGGGGCGGTCTAGGCTGGCTCCCAGAATCTCTGACCAACGCCACCGTCACTGCTGAGCAGAAGTTCTGGCGTAGTCAGAATTTCAACGACCTGGTAGTCTACGACGTCGGAGCATTTCAAGGCCTGCTCACGATGTTCTTCGCCCGCCAATGCCGGAGGGTGATCAGCTACGAGCCCAACACGCGCAATCACGCGCGCCTAATGGAAAATGTGAGCCTCAATAATCTAGAAAATGTACTAGTCCGAAAAGTGGGCCTAGGCGCGAAGGGCGAGTCCGCCAAGATGGTGGTCTCCCCGCTAATGCCTGGCGGAGCCAGCATCGAGCCCAATACAGTCAAAGGCTTGCTGACCTCAACTTCTTCGATGACCGAAGAAATCCAGATCACGACCCTAGACAACGACATCCGCGAGATGTCCCTCCCCACTCCGGAGTTCATCAAGATCGACATCGAAGGCGCGGAGCTCCCAGCCATACAAGGCGCTCGCGAAACACTGCTGCTCCACCAACCGCAACTATTCATCGAAATGCACGGCGAAACTATGGAACTAAAACGCTCCAATGTTGCCGCCGTCGTGGATTCACTCGAGTCGGCAGGATACCGCGACATTCTGCACATCGAGACCGGAACCACGATCACTACACGAAATTCCGAAATAGCAGCCGAAGGCCACCTATATTGCCCAGGCCGCTGAGCGATGTGGCGCACGCACTCCTGCGTGCCGCGTTCACACTCGTGTGAACGCCCTGGACGTTTTGCCTCGCCTAACTCCCGTTGCGCCCGAAAGAACAGCGCGTAGCGCATCATTGACGGACTTCGAATCTGGGAAAGCTTTGGCCAACTCTGGATCCAGGAGCACCACATTGGTTCCGCGGCGGTATCTGTCCACGTATTTACCCCTTACGCCGTCGGAAAAGTCGTACTCCGCCCTCATCTCCACCGGCCTGCGCTTAGACGGAAGTTTCTTCATAGTGGCGTCTCTCATGTTTCGTTGCAATTCGAGCACTGATCAGACGAATCTTCTCTCCTCTCCCGTCGAGTTTACCCAATCGGAAGTGATCGCGAGCGGTCTGGATTTCAGTTGTACCGTCAGTATTCCGGAAAGCCGCAACAAAAAACGGCGAGCGATGTAGAGAACCCCGGCTTTGATCCGACTACACCATGAAAACGCACCAACCCGGTGCCAGAATCGAAAGGACCAAAAAGACATGAAGTACATTCTGATGATGAACGCCACCAAGGCCGATTGTGACTGGTACGCCAAGTGGTCGAAGCAGGACCTCGAAGCGAATTTCGCTTTCATGCGCGCTTTCAGCAAGGAACTCAAGGATTCGGGCACGTTCGTCGCAACCGAAGGCCTGGCGTTTCCCGACCAAGCCAAGATCGTTCGCGCGGGCAGCGACGGTATGCCTATAACCGATGGAGTCTTCCCGGAAGCCAAAGAGTTTCTCATGGGTTACTGGATCGTCGATGTGGAAGGCCCGGAGCAGGCGTACAAGATCGCCGCGAGGGCTTCGCAGGCGCCCGCGCCCGCAGGCGCCAAGGGGACCATGCCCATCGAGGTGCGGCAAGTGATGAGCGGGGCGCCGAAAGAATTGCTGGGATAAGACCCCTGTGAACGTTCCCTTCGAGCAATTGTTGCGTGACCTGACGCCACAGGTGCTCGGGACGGTGGTCCGAAGATTTCGCGACTTCGCGGCGGCCGAGGACGCCGTTCAGGAGGCGTCTCTTGCAGCCGCGATGCAGTGGCCGCGCGACGGCGTGCCGTCGAATCCCCGCGCCTGGCTAACGCAGGTCGCCTTCCGCCGGATGGCCGACCACATTCGCAGCGAATCCGCTCGCCGCCGCCGCGAAAGCGAAGCGTCGGTGGTAACGCCAGAATCGCCGCCTATCGAAACTGCGCCTGAGCAAGATGACACGCTAGTCCTGCTCTTCATGTGCTGCCATCCCGCGTTGACTCGGGCTTCGGCGATTGCGCTGACGCTGCGGGCGGTGGGCGGCCTGACCACAGCCGAGATCGCCCACGCGTTTCTGGTGCCCGAGGCGACCATGGCCCAGCGCATCAGCCGGGCCAAGCAAAACATCCAGAACTCCGGCATTCCATTCCAACTGCCGACCACAGAGGAGCGCGCGCAACGCCTGCGCGCAGTTCTACACGTCCTCTATCTAATCTTCAACGAAGGCTACACCAGCAGCGCCGGACCGAATCTCCGCCGAGCCGATCTGTCGCAAGAGGCCATGCGCCTGACGCGCATCGTCCACAATCTCGAACCGGACGACACGGAGGTCGCTGGTTTGCTCGCTCTCATGCTGTTGACCGATGCCCGGCGTCTGGCGCGAACCAGCGTCGCAGGCGAATTGATCCCGCTCGAGCAGCAAAACCGGTCGCTCTGGGACAGTCAACAAATCGCGGAGGGAGTCGCCCTCCTCTCGGCCACGTTACCGAAAGGCGAAGTGGGCCCGTACCAATTGCAAGCCGCCATCGCCGCCGTTCACGACGAAGCCGCCGGACCCGGCGATACGGATTGGCCGCAGATCCTCGCGCTCTACGATCTGCTCATGCGCATGTCCGGCAACCCCATGGTCAAGCTGAATCACGCCATCGCGGCGGCCATGGTGCACGGCGCGGCGAAAGGCTTGGAACTGCTGGACGCTCTCCAAGCGGACGCCCGCCTCGCCGATCATCACCGCCTGGACGCTGTGCGAGCGCATCTGCTGGAACTCGCCGGAGACCGCCAGAGCGCCGTCCGACACTACCGCGCGGCCGCCGGAAAAACTGAGAGCCTCCCCGAACGCAACTATCTCCTTACGCAAGCCGCGCGACTAGCAAGCGAACTTTCGCAAACGAACTCGTAACCGTTACGTCTCCGCCGCCATGGCGCACGCACTCATGCGTTCGCACTCCTGCGTGCCGCGTTCACAATCGTGTGAACGCATGCCGTTTTCATCCTCTGTTGCGCGTCCCCATGGCACACTCGTGTGAACGCCCGGCGACTATTTCAGACGGCCGTCACTTCCCATCCGGCGAAACATTGATGGTCTCGGTCCAAGTCACCATCATTTCGTCTTCGCTCCGGTCACCCCAGCGGATCGCCCGCGCCGGCTCCGGATTCGCGGGGTTGTTCGCACTGTTGTCGTAATGGAACGTAACCTCCATTCGACTGCCCTTCTCCATCAAGACCGGCTTTTCGAGACGATACTGTAACTGCCAATTGAAGTCGTACCGCGGCACTACCAGCAGAATCTCCCGCTTACCGCTAGCATGAACCAGTTCATAAGTCGCGTCCTTGCCGCGATAATGCATGTGCGGCGTGATTGCAACCAGTAACTTATCCTGCTCCACGTCATAACACCGCCTGACTTCGTGATTCCCAGCCCCCGCCGGAATCAGAAAGAATCGATTCCGCAGATCCACGCGGCGCAGCGGCTTTTCTGGCGGCGCGTCTACCAGGTAAAGCCCAATCCGAGTTCGATCCGTATCCGCCTGATCGACCTTGGCATAGTGAATCTGGAACCGCAGCTTGGCCTCAGCCGGTATGTACTTCGCCGTGCTGCCATCTCCGAATACGTCGAAAACATCGGGCGGCTTGCCGGGCAGCATGGTGGCCAACGATCCTTCCTCAAAGCCGCTCAAGTTCGGCAGCGTGGCCTGGGCCGCGCAAGCGTCGTTGATCACCGGCGCATCTGCTCGCACGCGCGTCAACCCGTCTTCAACATCGGCAAAACCACCCAGCGCCGGCAGCCTGTTGGCCACTGCCAACTTGGCCTTCTGCTCTGAATCGCCATCCCCATCCTGCGCGACCACGTATACGTGCACATGATGAACCAGCTTCCGATTTCCCGGCAGGATCTGCGCCGCGCGAATCCACCGGCCTTCTTTGAAACTGGTTGGCACAACGAAATCATGATAAAGATCTTTACCGGCCGGCACGCGGAAATCCTGCCCGATGTCGATGATCAGATCGGGTTTCCCTAACCACCAACCTTCGACGCGCTTCGGCGCCTCCGGCAAATCTTTTGGATCCCCCTGAACCGCGCCTCCATCCACCCACGCCTGAATCGCCTCAATCTCGCGATCCTTCAGCCGCGTGTCATTTGAAAAATGTCCGTACCTAGGATCCGCAAACCAGGGCGGCATCTTGCGCGTTGACACCGCTGCCTTGATGGCCTTCGCCCAAGGACGCGCCGACTGGTAATCCAGCAACGACATGGGCGCAATTTCCCCAGGCCGGTGGCAAGTCACGCAGTGCTTGTAGAAGATCGGCGCGACATCTTTCGTAAAGGTCGACCCTGCCGCGGCAGACACCGAGCACAGTAGTGTCAAACCAATCGCGAGCCTTTGCATTCGGTGGAACCTCCGCGCGATCATCATTCTATCTCACCCATGCAAATTGGGGGCAGCATCGGATTTGCGCCAGCACCGAAATTGGGGGCAGGATCGGATTTCCGCCGGCACCGAAATTGGGGGCAGGATCGGATTTCCGCCAGCACCGAAATTGGGGGCAGGATCGGATTTCCGCCAGCACCGAA
>JBGPSX010000180.1:0-7665 GCA_041490325.1 Bryobacteraceae bacterium
ACCGCCGGATTGATTCTCACCGTCGCCCTAGCCGCCAGCTACATCCCCGCCCTGAAAGCGATCAAAGTGGATCCGGTAATCGCCCTGCGCCACGACTAGCAGGGGGAAATTGGGGACAGTACACTCAATTCCCGATTTTCTGCATCACGGTGCGGGTAAGTTGTTTAGAATCAGTTCCGCCGAAATAGGGAATTGAGTGTACTGTCCCCAATTACCACGGCCGCACCCAGCGCAGTCCCCGCCACATTGATGAAAACATCGCGCACGGCCGGATCGCGCCCTGGAAAAAATCGTTGAAGAATCTCACTCGCGGTCCCGACGATCAATCCACCCAGCACCACCTTGCCGAATCGCATCCGCCCGAAGACGACTCGAGACAACAACAGACCCAGCACGAAAAACAGCGTAAGGTGCACGCACTTCTCGGCGACAAAATGCAACAGGCTGGTACCGGTTCCTTGAGTCTTACTCGCGCCGAAAACGGCCGCATAAATCCACGCGTACGCTCGCTCACTCCATTCGCCTGCCACTGAGGTCGAAGAAAACAGGATCAAACCAATCCAGCCAACGCTTGCGATTCTCGCGTTCACTTCTGAGCCAGCCAGGCCAGAAACAAACCGTCTGGGGCCACATCTTCCCAATACGAAATCGGCCGGCTCGAAACTTCGCGGCAGTCTTTCGCCAGCAGCCGCTCCAATTGCTTGCGCTCGAACCACTTCTCCCACAGCGGCGTCTTCAACCGGCCCCATTGCTCTTTGTTCTTATCGATGATCACGATGCGTCCACCGGGCCTCACTACGCGGCACATCTCCGCTATCGCAGCCTCGATATCCACCGCGTGCTCCAGCGATTCGGTCGCATAGGCGCAGTCAAACGACTCAGTTTCGAACGGCAGCGAGGTCATCGATCCGGCACAAGCGTGAATCCCCGAAGGTACATACCGCAGCATCGCCTCTGCCAAGTCGAACGCGACGATGGATGCTCCCGGATACCGCTCCCCCAAAACGCGCGCGAACCGACCCTTCCCGCAACCCACGTCCAGCACGTGCTTGCCGCCCAGATCGCCAAAATGTTCCAGGATCAACTGAACGTGATAGATCCGCGGATCGATGGTAGAAGGAAAATTCTCCTCATCCCCAGCCGCCTCATTAAAGTGCCGGATGATCTCTTGAAGCGGCGCCCCAGCCTGCTTATGGAAGAACCGTTTCCAAGTCACTTGTGGCGCACGCACTCCATGCTGGGTTCGCACTCCTGCGAACACTTCTTAAGCACGAGTAAGAAAAATCGGCAAGCCAGCTTTATTCGCATAATTAGGCCGATACCGCTCCACGTTGTACATCGTCTCCACCTCCACATGCCTCGGCCCAAGCCCCGGATCCGGAATCGCCGCCATCTTGTAACATCCGTTCACCAGCGCCGCCATCAGCCCGCACTGATTATCCAGCACCGCCTCCAGCGCCATCGTTCCAAACGTCGACGCTACCAGCTTGTCAACAAAATCCGGCGCTCCGCTCCGCAGATCGTAAGTCAAATCGCTCACGATGGTCTCTTCCTTGGTCCGCGCTTTGATCTCGTCGCTCAGCGCTTCGGCCACATTCTCTTTCTTGCGATGACCGTACGCGTCCGCTTCCCCGTACTCGCGCACCTTGAAACCTTCCCATTGCGCGCCCTCGGAAAGGATCACCAGACAATAGTTGCTCGGATTATTGCGCTTGTCGGTGACCAGCAGATCGATCAGCTTTTCGAGGTTCACCTTATATTCCGGAATGCAGCAGCGAATCGACGCCACGTAAGCGGTGTAGAGCGACGTGAATCCCGCGTCTCTGCCAAACACGCGGAAGATGCCGATGCGCTCGTGCGATCCAACCGTCGTGCGCTGCCGGCTGATGGCGTCCGTCGCGCGCGTAATGGCCGTCGAGAAACCGATGCAGTACTCCGTGTTCCGCACGTCGTTGTCCATGGTCTTCGGAACCGCGATCGTCTTCACGCCCATGGCATGCAGCTTGGCCGCGTAGCTCAACGTGTCGTCGCCCCCGATCGGGATCAGCGCGTCCAGCCCCAGCGCTTCGATGTTCTTCAGCACCTGCGAGCTGATGTCGTACACCACCCGCGACTTGCCATCCTTAGTGACCGTCTTTTCTGGAAAACTCTGGCCGGCGAGAAAATCCGGAAGCGCCCGCATCTTGGACGGATTCGTCCGGCTGCTGTGCAGCACCGTGCCGCCATAGCGATCGATGGTGCGCGTATTATCGCGCGTAAGTGGCAACACGTATCGCGCCCGGGTCGCCTCGTCATCGATATTGAGATGAGTGAGTCCTTCCCATCCGCGCCGGATGCCGAAAACTTCGCAGTTGTTCTCACTGGCGCGATAAGTGACTTCCTTGATGACCGAATTCAGTCCTGGAACATCACCCCCGCCAGTGAGGATACCGATACGCTTTTCTGCCATTCCTACTCCCGTTGATAATTTGCTTGCGCGTGGAAACTACGTGGCCAGCGAATTTCTATTTTACAGTGGCTGGTAGGTTGTCAGCGGAAACGAATTTCGCACGATCTCTCGCGCTTCCCTTCCATCTGAGATCGCGCCCGCGCCGATGGCCTGCACCAGGATGTTCCCGGCCGCGGTTGCTTCCCCAGGTCCGGCCACCACCGTCCGTCCTGTGGCGTTTGCGGCAAGCTGGTTCAGCAATTCATTGCGCGACCCGCCGCCCACTATATGGATGCGCGCGATCCGCCGCCCCAGCAACGCCTCGAGACTCTCCAACACTTTGCGATACGTTGCCGCCAGGCTTTCGAGTATCAGCCGAGCCACCACGCCGGCGTCGTCAGAAAGGGGGTGACCCCGAGCGCGGCAATACTCAGCGATCCGTTCCGGCATCCGGTCGGGCTCCGGAAATGCGTCGGGATCCAGCAGCATCGCCGGCGCCGGCGCCGCCTTAGCCAGCCGCGAAAGCTCTTCGTAACTGTACTCCCGGCCGGCCAGCGCCCAGGCCCGCTTGCATTCCTGCAGCAGCCACAGTCCGGCAATATTCTTCAGGAACCGGATCGCGCCGCCCGCGCCCACTTCGTTCGTAAAATTGAGTGACAACGACTGCTCGTTGATGATTGGCGTTTTCAACTCGACACCCATGAGCGACCATGTGCCTGAGCTGATATAGCACCAGTCGCCGCCCTCGGCTGGCACTGCCGCGACAGCCGAGGCTGTGTCGTGGCAGGCAGTAGCGTAAACTGGCACGTTCGCCGGCAACCCGCTCCACTCCGCGATTTCCGGCAGCAACGTGCCGAGCCGCGTTCCGGATGGCACGATCTCCGGAAGAATGCCCAACGGCAAGCGGAGCCGCCGGAACAGCTCTGTCGACCACGCTTTCTTCGCCGGATTGTAGAACTGCGAAGTGCTCGCGACGCTCACTTCCGCGCGCATCTCGCCCGTCAGCCAGTAATTGAACAGATCCGGCATAAACAGCAGCTTGCTCGCAATATCGATGGCGGGCGAACCGAGCAGCTTCATCGAATTGAGCTGGTACAGGGTATTGAGCTGCATGAACTGAACGCCGGTTTCAGCGAAAATCTCGGTCTTTGGGACCGCGGCGAAAGTCTTCTCCAGCATGCCGTCGTTGCGTGCGTCGCGATAGTGGCGTGGATTGTCCAGCAGCGCGCCGTCCCAGCCCAGCAATCCGAAATCCACGCCCCAGGTGTCGATCCCGATTCCGTCCAGCGCGATCTTACGCTGCCGCCCGCAGATCCAGAGCGCGTGGCGAATTTCATGAAACAGCCGCAGCGTGTCCCAGTAAAGCCCGGTCGGTAATCGCACCGGTATGTTCGGGAAACGATGCAGTTCCTCCAGCGTCAGCTTGCCCGCATCCAGCGTCCCCAGCATCGCGCGGCCGCTCTCCGCGCCCAGGTCGATCGCCAGAAACGTGCTCATGCCGGAAATTCGATGGCCAGTTTCCCCACGCCGTCGCGATAAGCAGCCAGCATTTCGAAGGCTGCCGGCGCTTGCTCAGCGCCGACGCGATGCGTAACGATTGCTTCTGGAATGGCGCCCGATGCAAGCAACGCAATGGCCGGCGCGGAGCGATGATTGGATCGCTTCAATGTCAGGATGCGAATCTCCTTCGCCATCGCGCTGTAGAGATCCACGCCCACCGGAACGTGATTCGGAATGCCGATCAGGACAAACGTTCCGCCCATTCGCGTTACCGCCAGCGCGGTGTTGATCGTGGCCGGCGCGCCCGCCGCGTCAATCGCCAGGTCCACTCCGCGCCCCCGCGTTTTGTCCGCCACCAACGCTGGAAACTCGCCCGCGATCACGGCCGCCGTGGCCCCCAACTCATGCGCCATCCGGACCCGGTGCGGCAATCGGTCCGACACCAGCACCTCGGCCGCCCCGGCATTGCGCGCCACCGCCGCGGCCAGTAATCCGATCGGTCCCGCGCCCAACACCGCCACCGTGTCACCCGCGCGAATCGTCACCAGTTCCAGCATGTGCATGATCACCGCCACTGGTTCGATCAGCGATGCCTGCGTGTAGTTGAAGCTATCCGGTACCCGCGTGGCATTGTGCGCTGGAATGGTGGCGTATTCGCGCAATAAACCGGGCAATTGTGGCGAGCCCATGAACAGCGAATGTGCGCAATTGTTGTGCTGGCCGCGAACGCACCATTCGCAATGCCCGCAACTGACGGTCGGCTCGATCGACACTCGATCGCCAACCTTCAGCTGCTCGACGCCGCGTCCAACTCCCACCACTTCGCCCGCCGGCTCGTGGCCCAGCACCTGCGGATACACCGCCGGCGCGCCGTAGATGTTGCCATCCACGTACCAGTGCATGTCGCTGCCGCAGATCCCTATGGTTCGGAGCTTGACCAGGATCTCACCTGGCGCGGGATCGGCCGGCTGCGGCATCTCCCGAACCTCGATGGTGTGAGGCGCTACCAGCTGTACGGATTTCAATCCACTACTTTAGCGGATATTACGAGAATAAGCGCGCTGTCGGAGCCTTCCACCGCGCTGGTCTTCCCCACTACCACTTTCTTTCCTTCCGGCACGTCCACATCCGTCGAGATTCCCGCTTCGACATAGCTGAATTCTCCTTTAGGACCTGTTGCAACCGGTACTTTCATTCCCAAGCTCAGCCGGTCAAATCGAATCACTGGGCCCGTTTCGCGGCCATCCATTGTCACGCGGTTGTACTTGAACTGGTAAATAATCTTGTTGGAGGCTGCGACGCTGGCGTCAGCCAAGGGCGGCACGAAACCACTGGTGTCGCCCATCTCGCCGTCCCGCGACCGCAATATAAAGCTGTCCATCAGCCGGAAGCCTTTGTAGGAAAAAACACCCTTGAGCTGCGTAATCACAGATTCGAGCTGCGCCGGGACTGTGCCGCTTCCGGCCTGCGTGGATGCGACGATCATGTAGACCGTAGTTTCAATGTTCTTCTTAACCGGCTGCAGGACATCCAGTTGCTTGATAACTTCCTCAAAACTACTCACCTGCTCCTTAGGACCGCTGAGAATCAGGTGGTCGTTGTCGCTGGTGACTAGAACACCGGTCCCTGGCAATAGATCTTTCAACGTTCGCGTGATTGGTCCAAGATTACCGTTCTTGATGGTGATGACCCTACGCGCGGGTTCTTCAGCGCTCGCAACACTCGCGCACAACCAGGCCATCAGTGCGAAATGAATCAGTTTTTTCACAATCATTCTCCTTTTTGATCTATCAGCCAGACGATGATCACATCCGGATCGTTGGTCAGCATCTTTACAACCAGCGGCTCGCGTTGTGCCACCGTGGCGGCGTGGCGATGCTGCACTGGGCGCGGCTGAACGGTCCACTCAACCAGTTGCGGCGCTTTCGCAAACTCCACCGGCCGAGGTAATTCCGGATTCTCCAAACGCGTGAGAACCAACGCCGCGCTGACAATCGCGACGCAAGCCGCGGCAACCAGCGGCCAAATCCATGACCGCCTTCGATCACGCCGTATTTCGCCGAGCACGTTTCGACGCACCGCATCCAGCGCCGCCGCATCCACTGTCAGCGACCCCAGTGCCGTGCGGTTCATCTCCAACTCATCCGCAAACTCGCGGCAACTCTCGCACGCCATCAAGTGAACCTCGAGTTCACTCGACTCAACCTCGCTCGCGATCTCACGCTCCCAATTCGAGCAGTTCATACACGCTTCCTCAAATACCGGTCCGTAAACTTCTTCAGCTTTCCCCGCGCCACGCAGATCTGCGATCGAACCGTCACTTCCGACGAACCCAGAATTTCCGCCACCTCGCGCGTCGACAAACCCTGGACATCGCGCAGCACCACGGCAGCCCGCTCTTTTTCGGGCAGTGTCGCGAGTCCCATCTCAACCACCCGCGATCGCTCCACCCGCGCAAATATCACTTCCGGATCGGCCCCCGCGCTAACCGGCTCAGGCCCGTCGAGTGGTTCCGCCCGCCGCCTGCCACGCTGCCGGTGCGCATCATGGCAAAGGTTCACCGTCACCCGATACAGCCAACTCCCCATCTCCTGAACATCCGGAATCTTGTGCAGGTTTCGGTACAATCTCAAAAAAACCTCCTGCGCGACGTCTTGTGCATCCTCCAGATTCCCAAGCAGCCGTAAGGCTGTATTCAGCACCTGTTTCTCATGCAGGCGCATGATCTCCTCGAACGCCTGAGGATCACCCGGCCTAGCGTTCAGCCGAACATGCTCTATCGCCAGTGCCAGCTCCGCAGAATCCACGTCCCACATTTATAACTGCAAAGCGCCCCAAATCGTTGAGGAAAACTTTCAACCGAATGCCGGTTCAGGTGAAAAGGGAGAGGGCGTCCGAAGATCCGCCCTATCCCGATTGCCGGCCATGAGCCAGACCGTGCGCCTAGAAGCTGTAGCCTATCGCGGTTTGATAGGTGCGTGGCGGTACAAAGTGCGTCCCACTAAAGGTCGATAGGAAGTTATAGAGTGCGACCTTGTTGGTCAGATTCTCGATTGTGAAGCGAACAGTCCAGCGCCCGCCGCTTTCACGATGGAACAGATTGTCCGTGCCGATTCCGATGTTGAAGAGGTTACGCGGCTTCACACGGTCCGGATTGTGATCGTCATCCTCAGCGCCCGTCTGAGGGAGTGTCAGCAATTTCGATGTACCGATGCCGCCGCAGCTCGCGATGGATTGGTTTAATGTTGCAAATTGCCCACCGCATGAGAAGCCAATGGCCACTTGCTGAGCAGCGGTAAGGTCGAGCGCCGCGGCGACATCGGGAACGCCACTGACGACCAGTCCGCTATCGTAGCGCCAGGTGAACTCGAGCCATTCGGCATTCTTCGGCCGCTGGTACCGCATGCCAGCGGTTTGTTGATAGGCTTGATCGTGGTCGATGCGAAACACGCTGCCCGAGAATCCACCGAGGGGAATCAAGCCGCCCACCTCCGGCGGGAAATATCGGGCACGAGTGTGTCCGAGCGTCATGAAACCCTGAAAGCCGTGCAGGTTGATCGTAGTGATCCGTGCCGTGATGCCATCCAGCTTCGAGTTGTTCCAGGCCACCGGAAACGTGATAGGCGTGTTGAAGAGGACACTGAAGTCGTAAGCGTTGTCGGTGTACTTCCAGAAATAATCCGCGTCGACGATCACCCAGCGGCCGATGCGTTGCTGTAGTCCGAGATTGAATTGAT
>JBGPSX010000181.1:0-7662 GCA_041490325.1 Bryobacteraceae bacterium
CCGCCAATGGCAACCGGTTGCAGAAATGCAACGGGCGTAAGCGCGCCAGTCCGTCCGACGAACACCTGAATATCTTCGACCATAGTCTCGGCCTGTTGCGCGGCGAACTTGAAGGCCACTGCCCAGCGCGGAGCTTTGGCGGTCCATCCAAGAGCGCCTTGCTGGCGGACTGAATCGATCTTCACGACCACGCCGTCGATCTCATACGGTAGCGATTCGCGTTTCTGTTCCCAGGTTCGATAGAACTCGAGGACATCGTCGAGCGTGGCGCACTTGGCTTTGTAGGGATCTACTTTGAAGCCCATTTTTTCAAGGGCCTGGAGCGAATCCCATTGGCTGTCCATCGAGAATCGGCCGTCGACGAGCAAGAAATAAGCGAAGTATTCAAGCTGGCGGGATGCCGTGACGCTGGGCTCAAGCGCCCGTAACGCTCCGGCGGCGGCATTGCGAGGATTGGCGAAGAGCGAAAGCTGTTGTTCCTGGCGCTCGGCATTCAGTTTCTCGAACGACTTGCGCGGCATGATGGTTTCGCCGCGCACCTCGAACGTGGCTAGATCGGAGCGGGTTCGCAAGGGCAATGTTCGCATGGTGCGCGCGTTTTCGGTGACATCTTCGCCCACCAATCCATCGCCGCGCGTGATGGCCTGATGCATGCGGCCATCCTGATAGTGAACGGCCATCGAGAGTCCGTCGAGCTTGAGTTCGGCGACGTAGGCGTAAGGCGCATCGCCGAGCAGCGATCGCACGCGGCGATCGAATTCGCGCATCTCATCCTCATTGAGCGCGTTGTCCAGGCTCAGCATGGGCGAGCTGTGGGGCACCTTGACGAAGCCCTCGCGCGGTTTGCCGCCGACGCGCTGGGTGGGCGAGTCGGGCGTGACGAGTTCGGGATGCTGCGCTTCGAGTTCCTGCAGGCGGCGCATCAGACGGTCGTATTCGGCATCGCTGATCTCGGGCTGATCGAGAACGTAGTACAAGTGCTCGTGACGATGCAGCGACTCGCGCAATTTCTCTATTTCCTGTTCCGCGGCTTTGGAGCGCATCTACTATATAATTAGGTTACTATCGAGACCTACCGTAGAACGTTCCTGATTTACAATCCTTTCGCGGGCGGACTTCAACGGCGGAGACACGCGCTACGACGTTCCATCGAGCTTCTGACAGCGCATGGGCTCATGGTGGAAGCCATTCCAACTCCCGGACCGAAAGCCGCTGCTGAGATTGTGCGCGGTATTGCGGATCGCGGGGCGGACCTGATTATCGCGGCCGGAGGCGACGGCACCATCAACGAAGTGGTCAACGGAATGGTGGGTTCCGAAATCCCGCTGGGCATCCTGCCGGCTGGAACGGCGAATGTTCTTGCGACGGAAATCGGGCTGGGGAAGACGATGGAGCAGGCCGCGGAATCGCTGCTGCACTCGGTGCAAGCGAGGGTGGCGCTGGGGCGGCTGTGCTGGGAAACGGAAGAGAACGCGCGGCACTTCCTGATGATGGCTGGCGCTGGTTTGGATGCCGACATCGTCTACCACTTGAACCTAAAAATGAAGAAGGCGCTGGGGAAGGTGGCGTACTGGATTGCCGGCTTCGCAAAGTTCGGGCACTCTTTACCGGAATTCACGGTTGGGATCGGCGGCCGGGAATATACAGCGAGCTTCGCGCTGGTGAGCCGCGTGAGGAATTACGGCGGCGATCTTGAGATCGCACCGACGATCTCGTTATTTGAAGATGAGTTCGAGGTAGTGTTGTTCGAAGGCAAAAGTTCGATGCCGTACATGAAGTACATGCTGGGTGCGCTCACACATAAGCTGGATGGCATGCGTGGCGTGACGATTCTTCGCGCGCGGCAGGTGGCTTTCCTGACGTCCGGAGTTGAGGAAGTGCATGCGCAAGTGGATGGCGAGTACGCGGGCGTGCTGCCGGCGCGCGTGGAGATTGTGCCGAACGCGCTGACACTGCTGGTGCCCGCCAGTTTTCACGCGAAGAGACAGGCCAGCGTCGAGGATGCCGCATGGACAACCTCACCCACACGCTGACCGGCCTCGCGTTAAGCCGCATCGGATTGGGCCGCTGGTATAAGCGTTCCGCCGTGGTCTTGATGCTGTCGGCGAACATTCCAGACATTGACATCGTCACATCGCTCCGGGGATCTCTGACATATTTTGAACTGCATCGCGGAATCACGCATGCGATTGCGATGGCGCCTGTCATGGCCTTAATTTCGGCGTTGTTGGTGTGCGCTTTTCGCCGAACGATGCAAGGCTGGCTGGCGGCGTGGATGCTCGCGCTGGTGGGCGTTGCGAGTCATCTGTTGCTGGACTGGACGAACGCGTACGGCGTTCGGTTCTTTCTTCCGTTCTCATCGCAGTGGTACAGGCTGGATTTAAACAACCTCATCGATCTGTGGATCTGGGGAGCTCTGCTGTTGGCCGTGGTCGGGCCGGTGATCGGGCGGCTGGTGAGCGCGGAAATCGGCGGGAAACCGGGAACGGGGCGAGGCCTGGCGTTATTCGCATTGTCGTTCATGGTGGTCTACGATTGCGGCCGGGCGCTGGCGCACCAGCGCGCGATTGAGACATTGAACTCGCGCATTTATCAGGGTGGCGCTCCGATTCGGGTGGGGGCGTTTCCGGTTTCGCTTGGGAATCCATTTCAATGGGTGGGATGGATCGAGAGGCCGGAACTGGTAATGCATTTTTCGCTGAATCTGCTAACAGACTTCGATCCGTCGTCAGGGCAAGTGATTTACAAGCCGGAGCCCAACCCGGCGATAGAGGCGGCGCGGCAGACGCGCGAGGTGCAAGTATTTCTGGAATTCGCTCAGTATCCTTTGTGGCGAGTGATCCCGGTAGCGGATCCGGAGGGAGCGCAGCGCGTAGAGGTGCGTGACTGGCGATTTCCGTTTACGGCGAGTGCAGTGGTGGATCGATTGAATCGGCCGGTGTCGGCGGTGTTCCGTTTTTGAATGCGGTTGCTGTATCGGCGCGGCTGCCGCCCCCACCCATCGTCTCGATGAGTTCCGGCTGGTGGGAAGCCGAGCGATCAAGAGGTTGGGCCTGCCAAGACGCCTCTGGGTGATCCATACCCCCCAAAGCCGAGATCTCGATCGACAAAAAATATGGAACCGATCCGTCTTATCTGCGTACCGATGCTAGGGGGGACGTATGGAACCCGTTATTGGTCTTACCTGCTCACAAGCGATTGAATCTACTTCTCTATCACCCAGTGCGCTGATTTGGCAGGACGTTCTGGCGCAAGCGATGACCGGCGAACTAGTCGCCGCGATGAACTACACCGCCTTATCGGAGATCTGTGACGATCCCGAAGAAGTGGCCGATGCCTTGGAGCATGCGGCGGGTGAACGGGGGCATGCTGCTCGGTTCGCTGCGGAGGGCCGCAAAATCGGGGTGGACGTCCCCAATAACGTCGACGCAAAGCATTGGAAACGGCTCCGCGAGGCATTCATGCGCTGCATCGCTGATCGTGACTTTATTGGCTGCCTGATCGTCCAGGAGATCATGCTGGAATCATTCGCCGTCGCAAGCTATGCACGCGTTGGGAGGGTGGCGCCAGGGAGTCTTGGCAAGACCTTTGCCTCCATTGCAGCGGAGGAAGAAGGGCACGTCGATCACGCCATGTCGATCCTCAGAACGGAGCGAGCCATGGACGCGCAGCGCTTCGACGACAAGGTACACCGGCTGCATCTGGATGTGATGACCACGCTCGCCGAGATGCTGGCGAGGGAATGCGTGCATGGACATTGCGAAGTGTGCCACGACAGTTGTGTGAAGCCAGCCCTGTTCGATATCAGCTTAAGTGCAGCCGAGCTGCGCGGGGCATCGCTGAAGCAGTACCTGATGACGCTCGACACGCTGGGACTGCCCGGTGAGGTGACACTTCGATGGGTGACTCAGTTGCCAGTGTGACCACCAGTGTAACGGGGCGAGGGCGGACTATCGAGGTCGATTTCGCCCTGGTCGGGCATCTGGAGAGTTGGAGAGCGGCCGCGGACGTGCTCGCTGTCCTGCGTGGACCGGAGCACACGCCTCTGCCGGACGAAGAGATCAAGGACATCCTTCCGTGGATTCCGCCCAGAGCAGTCTGCCATGTCGAAGTCGGATCGCTCACTGGCGCGAAGGCGCGCGGCCTCTACATCGACTCCTTCATTCCTCCCGACCGTCTGGAAGCCGCCTACGTGCACGACAACATCGCCCGGGTTCGAGGGGCGGCGGCGTACGCGATCAAGGCAGGAGCGAAGATTGTGAGTCTCGGTGGATTCAGTTCCATTCTGATCGAGGGCAATACTGATCTGCTCAACATGGATCAGCTTCCGGAAAGACACTCTACGGTCTTCACGACGGGCAATACTTTGACGGTTGGTTTCATCGTTCAGGGCATCCAGAAGATGTGCGCACTGGAGGGTCGGGACATCCGAAGATCGACGCTGCTCATCGTTGGCGCAACAGGAGATGTGGGTTCCGGCTGTGCCCGTTGTTTGGCGCCTCTGGTGCGGCGTGTGCTGCTCAGCGCACGCAACGTCGATCGGCTAGGCAGGCTCGCCGCGGAGTTGGAAGCCGATGGAGTGCAGGTGGAGATCGCGACGGATCTGCAGCGATTCTCCGCGGAGGCCGACATCGTGATCTGCGCGGCCAGTCTGGCGTCCCCTTCTCTTCTGTTGGGCGGCCGCATCGCGCCCGATGCGCTCGTTTGCGATGCGGGTTACCCGAAGAACCTGTCTCCCAGCGCGGAGATGCCTGGCGTCACAATCTTCTTCGGTGGTCTGGGACAGATCACTGGCGGATTGAGGTTCGCGCCGGATTTTCATGGAATTCTGAATCGGCATCCGTTCCCCGATGTGGTCCATGGATGTCTACTCGAAGGCATGGCTCTTGCTCTGGAGGGCCGGTACGAACCGTTCTCTCGGGGAAGAGGGTCCATCACTCCGGAGCGGGTCGAGGAGATTGAGACCATTGCCGCACGACATGGGATCTATCTCGCACCGCTTTACAACGCCGATGGACCAGTAGAGGACGGACTTGTTTGCCAGACGGAATCATTGAGACGATGAACGCATGGGCGTGAGAACATGTGAAGATGTTCGGGAAAAGGCAAGCGCGTGAGCTGGAACTTCCGCCAATAGCAGCCTCCAATGCCAAATCGGTTGAAGTATTACGCGTATGGGCTGCACCCGGTGAGCAGCAACAGGTTGTATTGAAAAAAACATGGAAGGACGCGGGGGCTTGAGGCCTCATGCTTGCTGATATTGCCCGGGACACAGCCAACGCTTACGCGAATGAGGGAAGGGATCGCTCCGAAGTACTCGCACGAATTCGTCAGATGCTGAATGCTGAATTCACGGACCCTACTGACGAACCAACACAGATCTGATCACTGAGTGCGTCGCCGTCCCGTAAGGGGCCGTTCGCGAAACACCCCGCAGCTAAGGCCGAGAACGAGCAACCCAGGACAGCTACGCTATATTAAGCCGCTTTAGCTTCATGCGGCCGGCGCGAACGTGCGCAAGGTCGTACTGTGCCTGTTGGACAAGCCAGCTTTCGGCGCTGCCTCCAAAGACCTTGGACAAACGCACGGCCATTTCAGGTGATATGCCGCGCTTTCCGTTAACCAGTTCCGAGAGTGTATTCCGCGTCACGCCGAGCGCGGCGGCGGCTTGAGTGATGGTCAATTCCAAAGGCTCGATGCACTCTTGCAGCACAACGGTCCCTGGGTGGGGTGGATTTTTCATCATCATGGGCCGTTCTCCGTCTTAGTGGTAATCGACATAATCAACATCCTCGGCGTGGCCGTCATCAAAGCGGAAAATCACCCGCCAGTTAGCGCGAACGGTGACAGCGTAAAAGCCTCTTAGTTCACCTTTTAGCGAGTGCAACCGAAATCCCGGCAAATCCATGTCCGCAACCGTGCGGGCGGCGTTAAGCCTTGCCAGAATGTTGCGAAGCTTGTTGACGTGTTCAGGGTTTACGCCGTTCGCGTCGTCATCTTGATGAAGGCGTTTCAGTCCTTGTGCCTTATCGACTGAATCATTTCGTAATGTAACGCGCCACGTGGCGGATGTCAATATTAGGGGTTTTACACAACCGCGTTTTTCATCCCGAATTAGGTACCCAATATCTCACACGGGGCTACGAGAGTGGCGTCTCCAGCTTTGGATGCATGCTGTGCCACTTGGTGGCTTTTTCAAACGCCAGCGCGACACGCATCGGGGCGCCTTCTTCGTATAGCTTCCCTGTGAAGACTAGTCCTTGAGGCAAGCCGTTGACGAAGCCGCAGGGTAAGACCGCCTGCGGATGACCGGTCAGGTTCGTCACCAGGAGCAGGCTGCTGAAGGGCGGCGAGACGAGCACGTCCCAATCGGACATGAACTCGTCGGTATGCCGCATGAGTAGAGTGCGGGCACGTTGCGCGCGAATGTATTCGACGGCGGGAATCAGGCGGGACGTGCGGAACGAGTTCGGCCAATCGTTGGCGGCCTGGCCGCGCAATTGATCCACGCCGCGCGAGCGTGTCAGGTCGTCGAACGCAGTCGCCGCTTCGGCTTCGAGAATGATGCGCAGCGGCTGCGCATGAAAATCGGGCAGCTTCACGGGTTGGAGTTTCGCGCCGGCTGCGCGCAGGTCGGCTAGCGCCTGATCGTAGATTGGCTTGACATCTTTTTGCGCGCGCTCGAAGTCTGCCTCGACGTAGCCGATTCGCAGGCCTGCGAGACCGAGTTGCGGCTGCCAATCCAAAGGAGCATCCACTACGGCGAGGTCTTTGCCATCGGATCCGTGAATCGTGTTCAGAACGATGGCGCAATCTTCTATCGAGCGGCAGATGGGTCCGGGCTTGTCCATGGTCCATGACAAACCCATCGCGCCGTGGCGGCTCACGCGGCCATAGGTGGGCCTGAGTCCCGCGACGCCGCACGTAACGGCTGGAGAAATGATGGATCCCAAGGTTTCAGTGCCGAGCGAAAAGCCGACCAGGCCCGCCGAGGTTGCCGAAGCCGAACCGGCCGATGATCCGCTGGATGTTCGTTCGGTGTTCCACGGATTCTTGGTCATTCCCTCAAACCACAGTCCGCCTTGCGCCAGAGCGCCCATCGAAAGTTTCGCGAGCAGGACGGCGCCGGCCTGTTCCAGTCGATCCACGACCGTGGCGTTATAATCGAAAACCTGGTTTTGATATGGCTCGGCGCCCCAGGTGGTTTTGATGCCCTTGGCCGCGTACAGATCTTTAGCGCCCCAGGGAATGCCGTGCAGTAATCCGCGGTAGTGGCCACGCTTCAGCTCGGCGTCTGCGTTCGCGGCCTGCTCGAGCGCGAGGTCTTCGGTCAGGGTGATTACGCAAAGCAGTTTTGGGGAGTGGCGCTTGAGCCGGTCCAGGTACATCCTGGTGAGATCGGTGGATGAGATTTTGCGGGCCTTGATCAGCGGGGCGAGAGTGGTGACTGGTTCGAACGCCAGATCCTCGATCTTGCTGAAGGTCTGGGGGCGGTTTTGCGCCGGCAGGAATTTCGCCGGCTTCGGCACGGGCTTGGTGGGATAGAAACGAGTGGCTGGTTCGGTGTCGAGCGGGATATCGATTTTGCGCAAGTCTTCGTAGGCGGTTAGTGCGCGATTCAGGCCGGGGAGCATCATTGTTTCTTGTGCGTCGGTGAAGTCG
>JBGPSX010000182.1:0-7639 GCA_041490325.1 Bryobacteraceae bacterium
CCATCGATCAGAACTACTATAACGGCAACTATATTCCGGTCTTCATCGACATCTTCAAGGCCGTAAAAAGCATCTTCGTCGAAGACACGCTCGAAATCTTCACCCGCTTCACGGGCGGCAAGGAATACTCGTTTATCAGCGAGAAGAGTCTGGAGAGGGCCGTTGCAGGAATCAGCGAGGAATTGCATAGCCAATACCTGCTGAGCTACACGCCGAACAACCAGATCGAGGGCGGATTTCACGAAATCCGGGTTACCGTGAATCGTCCGAATCTGGAAGTCAGAACGCGCCCAGGATACTGGGTCGCCAGCAGAGTGGAATAGCCGGACCGAGATCACCACAGGTGCCACTGGCCACCCAGTAGCACCACCGCCGCTAACAACGCATTCGTAGTGGCGTGCGCCACTACGGCATCGCCGATTCGGCCGCGCCGCAGGAATGCGAAGGCATAAATCAACCCCGCGATCGTACCGGCAATCCATTGGCCGCCATGCATGAGCCCGAATGCGATGGACGAGACGAGAACGGCGATCCAGCTATACTCGCGGGCGCCGAGAGACTCGAAGCCGGCGGAGATCCAGCGGCGAATCAGGTAGCCGCGAAAGGCAAACTCTTCGGCGATGGGAACGGTGACGATCGAAGCGACGGCGCGGAATACGATCCACGTGATGCGCGCGGACTGAGGAACTGACGCCAGGCCCGGCGCGATGCCGCTGTCGGCGGGATGACCGGCCAGCTTGTCCAGGCCCATCCAAATGGCAAAGACACCCACGCCGGCAACCACTGAGAACCATCCGAAATGCCAGTTGAGTTGAGAATATTTCGAGCGGAAGAACCAGAGTGCGATCAGCGCAGCGATGAATCGCAGCGGATACAGCCATTCCACCGCTCCCGACGCCGCGCGCGAGAGCATGGCGGCTGCCAGGATTGTGAGCAGAGGCGCCAGGTAGGCGGCAGTTGGGTTGTGCGTGTCGGCGGAGTGCACACGCCGTTCGGTTCCAATCCTAAACCAGGCCATACGCCGCGAAAGGATCGCAAACCCCAGCGCGACACAGTTGAAGGCGATCCAGCCGGCCTGCGAGTGAAATCCACCCATTGCGACGCGGGGCGCACCCGCCACACCGATCAGGATTAATGCCGTGAGGCGGACGGCGTTCGATAACCACATGACGGCCATGCCCGCCGGAATGAGAAGCAGAGCCCGCGGAAAACGAAACTCGCGCCGGAAGAAAACCAGCCACGTTATGCCGAAGACCAGCATCAATGCAGTTCCTTCAAAGCCCGCGCACCAAGGCAAAATCATGACCTTGAAATGTGGCCCGCCTAGAGTCAAAGTCGCTTTGTCGGCGACCACAACAGGCAGCAGAGCCTTGAGGAAGGCGTGGACCAAATCAAAGGTCAGGTTGATGGCTGGCTTCCAGGATAGAGTCGAGGATGGATCCCAAACTGCGCCATTCCCAATTGAAAAGAATGTAGTGATGCGGAACGATATGAGTCCCCCGATGGCGGCATAAAACCAGGCGTAACCGGTACCGCGGACGAGGCGCACCGCAATGCTGGGGGGGATGAACACACACGCGGCCAGCACAACCGCCAGACAACCTGTCGCGTACCAAAGACCGATATTCACGCCAGGAGGCAATGGGATTGGCGGAGCGACGGATAGCGCGATGAAGGCCAGCAGGGCCACGACGTGTCCAACCAGAAACCCCCAAGCGATCGGCGCCGCGGCCAGTTCTTTTGAGATGCGCTGGAAGGTGCGCTTAGCCTTCGGATACGCGATGGCGAGAAAGATGGATCCGGAGACTACCGCCAAATGCAGCAGGATACCGGCTGCGGGGCGCCGCATATGTACGAGCGCAGTAATCGGAATCCACTCGGCCGCGAAGAGGGCCGCAAAGAAGGCGAGCCTGTATCCGAGGGAAAGGGATTCGAAACGAGCCCTCGGCGAGGAAGTTTCGGAACCAACTATTTCAGTGGGTTGATCGTCGGGAGAGTCGCCCACCGCCGGCACACAGTTGCTCGGTGAGACTTGTGCTTCTCTCATGTGATTGGAAACTGGCGCGGGCCGGAGCGGCTTAGTAACGTGCAGCGCCACGTTTGGACAAACAACCCGCCGATTTCAACGCAAAAGATCGGTGTAGTCTGACTACCTATTTCTTGCGGCGTCCGCGCAGAACCAGCAGGCCGCCAACTAACAGCGCGAGTGCGCTTCCGGCAGTACCGGCGTTAATCTCAGGAGCGGGATTTGGAGTACCAGCACCGGCAAAACCCGCGACACCAATCAGCAAGAAGGCCATTCCGAGAAGTTTCATCGCACTTCCGTCCTTTCAGATGAGGGCAGTCTAAGAACCTATTTCTTTCGGCGTCCACGCAGGACCAGCACCGCGCCAGTCAAGAGAGCCAGCGCGCTACCTGCGGAAGCAACGCCAATCTCTGGCGCTCCATAGGTTTGACTCGCCACTGCCAAAGCCGAAACACCAACCATCAACAAAGCCGTTCCAACAAGTTTCATCGCATTCTCTATATTCGCAGTGATTGTAAGTTGAATTTCTATTTCTTCCGACGCCCGCGCAGTACGAGGAATGCTCCCGTTAGGAGCGCGATGGCGCTGCCAGCAGAAGCGGCGTTAATCTCGGGAGCGGCGTAGGTATCAGCGGCAACAGCCAATGCTGAAACACCCACCATCAAGAAAGCAATACCAAGAAATTTCATGTGTTTCCCCCAATTCACCAAGATAGAATCACTCCCTTAAAGCTTGAAGTGCCGGTCAGCTAGCAGTACTGTAGCCTGTCCAGAATGAGTTGATACTCACATATTACGGAGGGGTCGTCAAGACTAAGCGGCTCGGCAAGGTACTGGGGGTACTGGATGTGCGTCTGGGAGACGGGCGCGGCCTCAATTTGACGCTATGGGGTTCCCGTTTCTCGATCGCCGCAAGTAGCGGCCAGATCGAGAAACGAGAATACGGAAGGGAGGATCAACCGCCCCAGATCAACGCGAATCGAGTATTTGATTGAGACACACCTAAGGCTATTCCGGCAGGCTGGGCTGACCTATGGAGACGAGGTACTGGGCGGTTCTATTCCCTCTGGAAAGAAAGTGCCGCAAAGCTGACTACGCTTTGTTCGTCGATGTTCCATTGCTGGTAGCGATGCAGTGTTCCGCGAGCCTGGGGCAGGACTTTCAGGAAGGTATAGAAAGGCGCTGACCCGCACCATTTGAGGTCGTCGCGATTTTCCTGGACGCGTTCCCAAAATCCTTCCGCGTCGGCTTGATTGACACGTTGGATGCGATCCTTGTCCCGCTCGGCGACGGCCGCCATGGTTCCCTCATCGGCGCGAGCACTGTAACCATCGCCATAGCGCCGGCCCATGTGCGCCATGTCGACGCCCAACACCCAAAACAGGCGATCGCCTTCGCGCGCCGCGATATTTCCCAGGGTGTCGAAAAACTGCTGCACGTATTGGTTTGCCTCGGGCTTCCCGCCCTGGTAGATACTGCGCGCGAAGGATCCGCACAGGATCGGAAGAATTCGGACGTTGGGCCCGTACAGATATTGAAGAAACAGGATCTGAAACTCAATGGAGTGCTCCACGGCGTGGCAGTAGTCCTCCATTCTGACTGCGTCGAATGCGTCTGTCGCGAGTTCATCCACCAGCTTCACGTCGGTGATGGCTTCACCCAACGGTGTCATGAACGGCTTGCGAGTGAGCCCGAAGACGTCGGGGTCTCCGTAGTGCGAAGTTCCGAGCACGACAAAGGTGCGGTCCTGATCCGCGGGCAGCAGATTCGCGTAAGCATCGCGGTAGGATTCCCAGCCTCCCATCGGGCTGACGTGCGGAGCGGCGATTCCGATGAGCGGCTGCCCGGATCTGGGAGCTGGCGCGCCCAGCATGAATTCGGCCACGGTTTTACGGGCTTCTTCGACGTTGCCGGGATAGGCGGAACCGGCGTGCGAAGCCTCGCGCTTGGGCGCCTGCGCGAATTCGACCATGCGGGCCCGGCGAACCTCCTCGAATTTCTCATCTTCGAGAAAGCCCGCTTGGCTCAGCGCATCGTAAATATTTTTCTCAATTTCACCCACCTGTATTTCGCCCGTCACTCGCACCAGGCTCTCGCGCAGGTCGAGAGTGGTTTGCTCGCCGTCGAAACAGGCCAGGCAGGCCACCAGTTCCGTGGGGATGAGGAGCATGGAGTCTGTGAAACGAAAAGGGTCGCGAATCAGCAGGCCGGGATGCTCAGGATCCGACGACGGGATGAAGTCGAGGTTCAACCGCAAACGCGGAAGGGGCCGAGACATTACAATCAATATCGCATGGCGGTACTGATTACTGGCGCGAATGGCGGCTTGGGGAGGGTTGTGGTGGAGGCGTTTCTGGTGGCCGGCGCCACTGTGTACGGCGCCGGCCGGGCGTGGAAGGAGAAGCCGTCGAAATATGGCGCCAGCTTCCATCCGGTTGAGGCCGATTTGATGCAGGCCTTGGAATGCGATCGCGTGGCTGCGCTGGCCGCGCCCGTGGACGCGTTGGTGCACCTGGTGGGTGGATTCGCAGGCGGAAAACCAGTTGCGGACACGCGCGATGACACCTGGGACCAGATGCTGTCGGTGAATCTTCGCTGCGCGATTTCAATGTTCCGCGCGGTGCTGCCGCAGATGCGCAAGGCGGGCAAAGGCCGCATCGTGGCGATGGGTTCGCGCGCGGCGCTGGAGCCCATGCCGAACTTCGCGCCCTACGGCGTATCCAAGGCGGCGCTGGTGGCGCTGGTAAAGACCACTGCGCTCGAAGAGAAGGATTCCGGAATTACGGTGAATGCAGTGCTTCCGAGCGTGATCGACACCCCGGCGAATCGGGCGGCCATGCCAGCGCAGGATGCTTCGAAGTGGGTGAAGGCGGAATCGATCGCGGGGCTGCTGGTGTGGCTTGCCTCCGACGCAGCGCGCGATGTTTCGGGCGCCGCGATCCCAATTTACGGAAAAGCCTGAGCTGCGGCAATAATGGAAGTATGCGGAAGTTTTCCGGGCCGGAGTTGAAAGAGGCGCTCGCTCAGTTGCCGGGATGGAGCGTCGTTCAGGGAAAGCTGCATAAGGAATACAAGTTCCCTGACTTCATTCACGCTTTTGGATTCATGACTACCGCGGCCATTGCCATCGAGAAGATGAACCATCATCCCGAGTGGTTCAACGTCTATAACCGCGTCACCGTCGACCTCACAACTCATGACGCGCAGGGGATCACTTCGAACGACGTGGATCTTGCAAAACTGCTGGATCAAACGGCGAAGAAGCTGCAATGAAAGCGATCTTCGCGTTGGTCTGCGCGGTCTGCGCTTACGCACAGACTACTTTTTCTGGAGCAGCGGATGCAGATGAACAGATCGGACGGGCGGTTCAGTCCGGTTTAATTCCGGGAGCAGTGCTGCTGGTGGGGTGCGGCGGCCGCGTTGTTTATCGAAAAGCCTACGGCGAGCGGGCGTTGATTCCGCGGCGCGAGCCGATGACGGAAGACACCATGTTCGATGCCGCTTCGCTCACCAAGGTCATTGCGACTACGCCTTCCATCATGAAGCTGTTCGAGCAGGGTAAGATCCGAATCGACGATCCGGTGACGAATTACCTGCCCGAGTTCCAGGGTGGCAAGAGCGATATCACCGTGCGCGACTTGCTCACGCATTTTTCCGGACTCCGTCCCGATCTGGATCTCAAGCCGGCCTGGAGCGGGTACGAAACGGGCATTCAGCGCGCGCTTATCGACAAACCGGTGCGGCCGCCCGGCATTCGGTTTGTTTATAGCGACATCAATTTTATCCTTTTAGGCGAAATCGTCCACCGGCTGAGCGGGCGGCTGGTTTCCGGCTTCGCGCGCGAGAATATCTTCGAGCCGCTCGGCATGCATGACACCATGTTTCAACCAGGCGCCGATCGGATGCCGCGTATTGCGCCCACTGAAATCGATCCAGCCACGGACAAACCCATTCGGGGCGTGGTTCACGACGACACGTCGCGCTATATGGGCGGCGTGGCCGGCCATGCCGGTATGTTCACCACTGCCGGCGACCTGGCGAAATTCGCCCAGATGATGCTGGATCGAGGCCAAGCCGGTGGGATTCGCTTGTTCAGCCCACTCACCATCGAGAAGTTCACAACACCGGCAACACCGGCCTCTCAGGCTATTCTGCGCGGGCTCGGCTGGGACATCGATTCGCCTTTCTCCAGCAATCGCGGCGAGTTGTTTCCGATCGGCTCCTACGGGCATACCGGATTTACGGGTACTTCGGTCTGGATCGATCCAACCAGCCGCACCTACGTGATTCTGCTCACCAATGTCGTGCATCCGCATCGGGGCAAGTCGCTCAGCTCGTTGCGGAGCCGCGTGGCGACCATTGCCGCCGCATCGTTCGGTGTACTGGTTCCGGGCGTGCAACTCACTGGCTACAACGAAACGCTCACCGGACCAGGACTGCATCGCGTGGTCGAGCCTAAAACGGACTTGCTGACGGGCCTGGATGTTTTATCTGGAGAAAATTTCGTTTCATTACGCGGAAAAACAATCGGGCTGATCACCAATCACACCGGCCTAAGCCGCGACGGCAAGCGGAATATCGACTTGATGCTGGCGGCCGGGATCAAAATTGGCGCGATTTTTTCGCCCGAGCATGGCCTCGCGGGCAGCGAGGATCAACTCAATGTAGCCAATAGCAAGGACGCCGCCAGCGGGCTTCCGGTCATCAGCCTGTATCAGGGACCTCGCCGTCGAATCAGTGCTGAGATGTTGAACGGCATCGATGCGCTGGTCTATGATATTCAGGACGTCGGCGCGCGATTCTACACGTACTCCTGCACGTTGCTGTACAGCATGCAGGAAGCCGCCAAGAAAAAGATGGCGTTTTACGTGCTGGATCGGCCCAATCCGATCACGGGCGTGCACGTAGAAGGACCGATTCTGGATCGCGACCTTGAATCGTTTGTCGGATGTTTCGATATTCCGCTGCGGCACGGCATGACATTCGGCGAGTTGGCGAATATGGCGGCGGCTGAGCAAAATCTCGGACTCGATTTACACGTAATTGGAATGCGCGGCTGGGAGCGCGGCGACTGGTTCGATTCCACGGGCCTGGCTTGGGTGGATCCTTCGCCCAACATGCGGAGCCTCAATGCCGCAACGCTCTACCCGGGGCTGGCGATGCTGGAAGCGTCCAAAAACTATTCAGTGGGACGCGGCACCGATGCTCCGTTCGAGCAGATTGGCGCCGATTGGATTCATGGCCGGCAGTTGGCCGCGTTTCTCAATGGGCGCTTTATTCCGGGAGTACGCACGTATCCGACTCGTTTTCGCCCGGCTTCGTCCAACTTCTCTGGGCAGATGATCGAAGGAGTGCGCTTCGTCGTGACGGACCGCAACGCTCTGGACAGCACGCGGCTCGGGCTGGAAGTGGGGTATGCGCTAGAAAAACTATATCCTGGTAAAATCCCCTGGGACGTAAACCGATTTCTGATCGGAAATCACGAGGTTATTGCGGCGGCCAAGGGCGGGACGGATCCTCGAACGACAGCCCAGAAACTCGAAGAGGCCCTGGCCGCGTTTATCAAACGGCGAGAGCCATATCTCCTCTATAAGTAAGGGACAGTGGGAGCGCC
>JBGPSX010000183.1:0-7618 GCA_041490325.1 Bryobacteraceae bacterium
AGTTCTCGCGCACCACGGCGTGGGAATGTGCGTAAAAGTCATCGCCGATTTGTGCGCCTTCATAGATGACCACGTGCGGATGCAGCACCGCGCCGCTGCCGATGGTCGCGTACTCGCCCACCACGCTGAACGCTCCGATCGATGCTCCCTCGCCGATCGTCGCTGTGGCAGCGATCGATGCCGACGCATGGATGCCGGGCTTGGGACGCGGCGGCTGGTAAAACAACGCCAGCGCGCGCGCAAAATCATGATAGGGATTCTTGGAAATCAGGCTGGCCGCTGGCGTGTCTTTCAGCGGCTGGGAGACCAGGACCGCAGCCGCCCGCGTGCGCTTCACCTTGGGCGCGTACTTGGGATTTGCGAGAAAGGTCAGATCCCGAGGACCGGCGTGCTCCAAGCCGGCCACGCCGGTAATTTCAAGGTCCGGATCGCCTCGAAGTTCGCAGCCCAATCGGGCCGCGAGATCGCGCAACGAGATTCGGGTGACGATGCTCATGGTGGCCGGATTTCATTGTAACGGGGGTGCCGGTGTGGGATTACTGAACTGGATTTGACACCGCTTGCGTTCCAAGCTCCGACGCCCCGGCTTCCGCTGAGCCAATCTTGACGTGTCCATCCTTGAATTGCACGTCGCGAATCTTTCCATTCGGCCCTAGCGGTCCAATGTCTTTCCCGTTGAAGCGAATCACCAGACCGCCCGCGTTCCCGGTGCGCAGAGTGGCGTTCTTGGTGAGTTCCAAGTTGCGGGTTTCGCTGGCTTGCAGAGTCCGCGCCAGAAGCGTGTTCCCCTCCGTGTCCGTGACAGACACCCAGACCGGTTCGGTCGCTTCGATCTCAACGTGCATCACTTGCGCGCTGGTCGCGCCAGTGTCGGACGGTTTAGCCAACTTCGTAGCGACGGCAGCCTGCTTGGGTTTAGTGACGGGCTCGCCGGCCGCCTTCGGTTTGCTCAGCTCAGGCGGCGTAGTCGACTTCTCCGCAATCGCCTTTTGCGGAGGCGTTTGAACCGGAGCTTGAACTTTTGCGGGCGCGGTTTCCGGGATGCTGGCTTCCGAGGACTTCGAGGTCCAGAAAACTGCGATCAACGTGGCCACCGAGAGCAGAATCACTGCCGCAATCGCCACAGCCCTCCAATTTCTTCCTCTGGAACCTTCCACGGGCGACGTTTCTAACGTCGACGCCGCGGACAATTGCGGCGGACTTTGCAGCCCGGTCTCGGATGCCGGCGAAAGTTTTTCCAACTGGCGCGTGGCTTGCCCACAAAAATTCTCCACAGCCGACAGCAGGCCCTTGAAGCTTTCCTCGGCTGCGGCGGAAGTCTCGCGGATATCGCGGATCGCGTGCGTATGGCTCTCTACTTCGCCTTCGATCCGATTGATCCGCTTGGTCAGGTTCGATTCCACTTCGCGAACCAGATTCGGCCACTTGGATTGCTCCGCCGCGAGCAGGCTCCGGTCCCTGCGTTCCTTGAAGACGCGGGCTCCTACGCCGGCATCGTTGACCGCGGGCAGATGCGTCTCCTGGTCCTGTTCGCCCGAGACACCCAGCAGCAACTGAATCTCGTCGGCGATGCGCAACGCGTCGCGGCGCGACAGACAGCGCCATTCGCTGGGCTCGACCTCGTGCTCCGATTGATATAGACCGAAACCGATCAGTTCGTCTTCCCCGATTGCGTCCGCGATCCGGGTGAATTGAGCAATCGTCGCCCGCCGCAGGGACGTCACGCCGTCGAAGGCGGCGCAAAAGTCGCTGGCCTGCTCGGCCGACACCGGGCCGACAAATTCCGCGGTGAAGTTGAGCGATTCATTCTCGAAGTCGGATGCCAACCACTCGCCCCGGTCCTTCTGAATGTGCACATCCTGGGCCAGCATCTCAAAGAATGTCTGGGCCTGCTGCACCACGCTCGCGAGCTTGTGCATCGGCACTCCCACGCCTCCGCGATTCAGTTCCACGCGAACACGCAAACGGGCCATGCTACTTCCTTCCTGCAGGAGTCGACGGTGGGATGGATTCCGAAGGGCGAAGTCCGGACATAACGCGTCCTGTAGCGAAACGCAGATTATGCCAGGCCTCCACACAGTCGGGCGCTCGTTCCACGAGGCGGCCGCAGTATTGGACCGCGGTCTCGTATTCACAACGCTCCAGTGCCACGGCGGCCAAACCCTGGAGCGCTGTGGTGGACTGCGGCGCGAGTTCGAGCAGGCGCAGAGAATAATGTTCAGCCCCGTCCAGATCATGAGCCTCTACGCCCATGGCAATCAAGTTGGACAGGACTTCCTCCGATTTAGGATCCGACGCCAGCAAGCGCTCGTACGCAGCCACCGCTTCCTCGTAACGGCCCAGGAGTTGCAACGCAACCGCCTTGCCGAACAAAGCTCGTGCTTTCGCCGCATCCGACCAGCAGCGATCGAAATTCGCAAGGGCCTCTTCGGCCCGGTTCAGACTCAACAGACACGCACCCAGGCCGAGGCGGGCGTCATCGCGATGCGGATCTGACTGCAGCACGTTCTCAAACGCGTGCGACGCCTCCAGCCAGCGATTCAAGTGGTGCAGACAGGTGGCGAGATTGTATTGCGCGAATGTATTCTGTGGCTCCGAAGTCACCACCGTGAAGTAGCTGCCCGCGGCTTCCTGGAAACGCCCGAGCGCGAACTGTATCTCGCCGCGCACCGTGTAGAAATCGGAGAAGTATTCGCCCGGCGCCGTCAATGCATCCAGCGCTTCCTGCAACCGGCCGGCCGCGCGCAAACCGAGCGCGGCTTCAACTTGATTCCGAATGGCAGGCGCGGCCGCTGACAAGTTACGCGCCTCCCGACACGTGGTTCAGAGCGAAGATGTCTCGAAGTTGCTCGGGATGGCTCCGGGCTTTTTGAAAGAAGGTCATGCGTACCGACTGAATATCCGATGCCTGATTCCATTCCTCGAAGAAACCCAGCGCGCCCACGGTCAAGCGCGTGTCGTTCCAATACTCGAATGCGCTGCCCTGCATGTAGAGAGTAAACGCGGGACCCGCAATCTCCATCCGAATTCGCAGCGTCGGATCGTTCCTCGAAAGAATCAGCACCTTTTCCGAGCGCAAGCCTTCCGCTCCGTTGAATACGGTGAAGTGTTCCACACCCAGAGTTGGAGAAGGTCCCGGCTTGAGCACTTTGACGCGCATGGCATAGTAGTTGCTGCGATCCTTGGCGCGGAAGATCCAGCCTACCGAGGGGCTGCTGAGGTTCCAGGTGAATTCCATCCTGGCGTCGGTTGCGCTGAGCGATGGCCGGTAGAAAACCAATTGTCTGGATTGTTTGAATCCGGCTTCCAAACGTGACACTGGCTCACGCATCCACCCGCCGCCGCCCATCGACGCTTCCACTTCAATTGGCTTGGATGGATTGGATGAACTGCCGCTGCGCAGCCAAAGCGGCGCCACCGCCGCCGCAATCGCGAGAATTCCTATCCCTAACTTGATGCCCAGCGATCCACGCAACCACGACGTTCCTGTGTACAGATTCGGCGTCTGCGTGTTCTCGGGGATTGTTGCTACCGCAGTGTTCGAACTGCGCTCCCGGCGCGAAGTCTGGCTGGAAGCAAGCTGTGGGCGAGGGGAATCCCCAGCCTCGACCTCGGCAGGTCCCGCTCGCTTGGCGGACCGGACCATTTTCGGAACCACCATTTCCCATTGAATGCTCGCTGCCGGCCCGGTTTTCTTTCCGGCCGCGGCCGCTGGTTCTTCGAATCGTTCCGTCCTCGCAAGAGCCAACGGCTGGGGCGGGGCCGGCGGTGGCGTCTCTCTCGGACCTGGCGGCAGCTTCGTCCGATCGTTCATCAAGACCACGGCAGCAGGCGGTGGAGGAGCAGCGGGGGGAGCGGTCTTAGGAGTTTCCAGAAGGACGGACAGCGTGGACCACTTGACTGTGAATCGGAAACTGACGGCTCGCTCGGCTTCGCTCGTACCCAAGGCCTCTGTCGCAGCGGACAGACCAACCCCGAACTGGCGAGGGACTTCTACCACAAGGTGCCCAACTTACACACAGAATGATGATCTTATCACCTTATACACAAAATAGAGTAGTCTTGTCAATACTTGTCCAACATCTTGAGGTCAACACGTAGTTCCGGTATAATCCGAGACGGTTCGTCTTGCAAGGAGGTAAGTCGTGGCGGCAATCCGAAGTTCTCACACAAAACCGGCGCCCACTTTGACGACTGCAACCGCAAAAACCCGATCCGCAATCGAGAACCTGCAAGCTCGATTGGCCGGGGCATCGCCAGACGCCACGCTACTCCCGGCGAGCTGGCGTCAGCCCGAAACGATGTCGCACCAGGAGAGCGAGGAAGACCTCGAGAGGCAACTGGAGGCCTACTTCGCCAGCGCAGGAGAGCGCAGCACGCGAGCAGCCGGTGACCAGCCGTCCCGCGCTCGAATTCTGGACGATCTTCGCGATCGCGTAATCGATGGCGTCGTGGAGCGAATCCTCGAAGAAATGTCCAAGCCCACTGGCTCTGAGGCTGGCGGTTTGGGACATGAAGTGATGGAGCGCTTGATGGAGCGCGTGTTGGACCAGGTGCGGCGAGCGATCGCGGCCGAGCCTCGCTGAGTGAAACCGCTCTTGAGGAACGCAGCTGGCAACCATTTCGATTCAACAGCTTGCTGGCAGCGTTCCTCGCCGGTATGGACACGCGCAGCGGGCGATTTGCTTCCTTTGGTCGCGGCTCGGCCAGGGCTGTATACCGTTGCTCGCGATTATATGCGTTGGTCGATTCCGAGCCGTGACCAAAGGGAGCGGTTTCAAATAATCGTGCTGGGCTGATTTTGCCAGGAGCCTGACTACTGCACCGGGCAGTTGGCGTGCAAGGTCTTCCCGGCGGGCGGCGTATCACCGCTGCGCTTGTTCGCGTCAAGTATGTGATCGGCGACCTTACAACCGGCAATGTGGTACACGCTGCTGTTGACACTCCAGACGAATGCGGTTGCACTCTCGGCCGGCGTCGCCGGATGACCATCCGTCACGGCCTCGCTGTCAATCCAGATTGGCGCGGTCCACGCTTGGTCTGCTTTGCCGGCGCCATGCTGTACTACCTGCACCAGATAATATTCGGCGCCGCCGGTATACTTGAAACCGTCGAACGTGGCGGTGGAATTTCCGGTTAAATCACGGCTATCCACTTCACTCGTTGCTTCGATTTCTCCTCCCACCGTGTCATGTCGCAGGCTAACGTGATAGCTTGCGCTCGCCTCGTCCGGATCGGAGAGTTGCACGGAAATGTTCAGCGTCTGGCCCGGTGAAGTATGGATCGTCGATCCCATGAGCTGGCCGTTGATTCGGAAGTCCACCACCAGGTTCTTATCCTGAGTTGCATAGACGTGATTGTGCCGAATGGCGTCCAGGAGTGCGGCTTTCGTCAAAGCAGTCGCCCAAACCGCGGTGCGGTGATTGGTCGATGTCCCAAAGGTGACGAAGTGGTTGTCGCCGTCAGCGGTGGGGGCGAGATGCAGACCCAAGTTCAGATAGTGCAGGTAAGCGCCCGTGCTGAAATCATCATTGTGCCTCGGCGGGTCGGCGGGCTTGGTGTTGTAGGGGCCGCTCAGAATCGCGATGGTACGTGCGTACGGCTGCACTCCTTCGAGAAACGCCGCGAGGTTTGGGTACTTGAGAATTCCATAGTCTTCGTTGACGCTGGCCGGATGGTTGAACTGTACAAGCGCTGGTTTGTTAGCCGTGTCGAGGTGGCTCACTAACCAGTTGTCGTACAGCTTGCGGAATTCCCGGTTAGGGATTAAGTCCTCATCAATAACTTCCCCGATGTCGAATATATTGATGTGATTTCCGTGCGCGATGACGCTGAACTCCTGGCCGTATAAAGCGACAAACGTTCCCGGGAATTGAGAGTTGATCTGGTTGGCCGTGGAGATCAGCGAATCCGCCCGGGCGCCGTTGTACAACGTATGATCCGATGCGATGTGGAGATGCGCCGGGTCATCGCCTGTTCCTTCAGCGCTGGCATGATTGTGTTCCGATACGCAGAGGAAGTCCAGCTTCCCTGTTGTACGCGCGTAGTCGAACGCAGTCTGAGGAGTTCCGGTACCGTCGCTGTACGCAGTGTGGCTATGCAAGTTTCCGAAATACACGTGTAATGTCTGCGCGGAGGCCGCAACGCAGAGCAACATACAAAGCCAGAACAACTGTTGTAGCTGTCGCATTTGGATAATACTGTCATGAAGAACAGGAGTTGTAAAGCGCTCCGTCGCAATTAGGCGCCGCCCGGCAGCCCGAGCCGCACCAATATTACAAAAATGTGAAAGCCGAGTTACGTTGTAGTCGGTCTTTTTGCGAAACGCCTCACTGGCGGACGACTATGTAAAGAGTCTGCGTTCCTTCGAGTCCACGCAGACTCGGCACTCTCCAAATAGGGATCGCTCGGCATTCAGCGGCGGCGTAAGGGAGTTGATTCTGGTTAGCGGCCAACTCAACGTTTCTGCTCTTGCTGGCGCCATTGAATAACAGGGCGCCGTTTCTGCATGGCGCAGTCCCTCAAGAACAGATTGATGAGGTTCTGATATGGCATCCCCAACTCGGCCGCCATGTTCTTGAAGTAATCCACCGCCGCGGTATCGAGCCGGATGGTGACCTGACGCTTCAGTTGCTTGACGTAAGGGTTCTTGCGGGACCTGGAAAAATCGTATTCACTTCTCATCGGAGCCTCCAATACACTTCTTCTTCGTGCGCTGTCGCGCGTCTGGCGGAGATCAAGCGGATCACTGAATCGGATTCCCGATAGCAGTGGCTAACGATAAGGCAGCGCGCCTGAAAGCTATAGCCCATCAGCACAAACCGCTCTTCTTCCCGGGAGTGATCCGGATCATCGATCAACCGAGCGCTCTCGTCCAGGAAAACAGTTTGTGCTTCCTCGAAGGAGACGCCGTGCTTTGCCAGGTTGGATCGAGCTTTGCGGCGGTCCCAGGCAAACTCTATATTGCCCACAGCATTATGTTAGCAATATCACGACTTTGCTGAACGTAGCTAGTTCCACGGGAAGGACGCCTCGCTCCAATTCACGGGATCAAAACGATTCGCCGCTGTATTGGCACTTTAAGAACAAACAAGAGCTGCTCGACGAAATGGCCACCACGGCCTTCGCCGATAACATCGATAAGGTGGAATTGCCCGGCCCAGGCGGGCCCCTGGCAGGGATTGGCGACAGCCTACGGTAAAGGCTTGCGGCAGATCTTGCTCCGCTATCGCGACGGCGCCAGAATCTCCAGCGGCACTTATCTAACCGACAACATGCTGTTCGCTCCGATGAAAACGGCACTGCGAACGCTCACTGACGCCGGCTTCACGCTACACGACGCCCTGTCGGGACTCTCCACCATAGATTGCTACGTGGTTGGGTTCACCATCGAGGAGCAAGCCGCTTACCCCAGACCAAGTGAGTTCAACCAGCAATACGAACCCACCAAGCGCGCCGAGCGGATCGATTCTCAGATGTTCCCGCTTGCCCTGGCGGTGGGCGAAGAGCTCTTCTCCAGTTACGGATAAGCGCTTTGCGCAGGGCCTACAAACGATCATCCGCGGCCCTATTCGCCGACGCGTCGAGTCCTTATGGGGGGCCAAGCGGTTTGAACAAA
>JBGPSX010000184.1:0-7616 GCA_041490325.1 Bryobacteraceae bacterium
CTGTTGGGCGGCCGCCTTCGGGACCGCATCCGGCTGTACGGAAGCGCGGGCATGTATATGTCTCCGGAAAAATACGCCGAAGAGGCGCTCGCCATCTCAAAGCTCGGCTTTCGGGCTTACAAGATGCGGCCCGGGATGGGCCCCGACCAGGATCTCGAGGCGGTGCGCCGGATGCGCGATGCCGTGGGACCGGATTTCGACTTGATGGTCGACGCGCATACCTGGTGGCGCATGGGCGACCGGAATTACCTGCCAGGCGCCATCGACAGGCTGGCGGAACAGCTCGCGGAATACAATGTCGCCTGGCTCGAAGAGCCGCTCCCGCCCAGCGACCACGAAGGTTATCGCCGCCTCAAAGATCTGGAGCTGGTACCCATCGCGGCCGGCGAACACGAACCCGATGAGCCCGGATACATGGACCTCATTCAAACGGAGAGCGTGGACTACGTGCAGATGGACGTGGTTTGCCAGGGCGGCTACCCCACCGCCCGGCGCGTGATGAACGAGATCTCTCGCGCTGGATTGAAGTTCGCGTTCCATAGCTGGGGGACGGAGCTGGAAGTCTTGGCCGCGGCGCAGCTCGGCGTCTGCTGGCCCGAGCAGACCGTCGAATGGCTTGAGTATCCGTGCTATTCCACTGCGTCGCGCGCCGGCATGTATCCATTTCCGCTAGCCGCCGAAATGTTGAAGGATCCGCTCCGGATCGAGCATGGCGACCTGATTGTGCCCAATAGTCCGGGCCTGGGTGTTGAGGTGGACGAGCGTGCCTTCGAGCACTATCCCTGGATTCCGGGACCGTGGTCGTTCTTTCAGATCGACTCGCCCCGGGAGACTCGCGCCGTCACCGCCGACCACAGCGAACCCTGGTATGGCGACCGGCCCGGCGACGCTGCCCCGTCCAACGGCCAGCGGGCATGACGGACTGGACCGCGATCGCGAGCGCGTCGGGCGTTGCCGCGGTGGCTTCGGCGGGCGTGCTCGCCTATGCAGTGCGATTCCCTGCATCGTCGTTGCTTGCGCCATCCGTCCACCGGGGCGTAAGCACTCGCCCCGCGATTGCCCTTACCTTCGACGACGGCCCCAGCGAGTCCACTCCGGAGTTGCTCGCGATTCTAGCCGAATACGGAGCCAGCGCTACCTTTTTCCAATGCGGTTTCAATGTCCGGCGCCTGCCCGCCGTTGCGCGCGAGGTGGCCGCCGCCGGCCACGAAATCGGCAATCATTCCGATACCCACTCGATGCTGCATTTCAAGTCAGCCGGTTTCATCTATCGCGATCTGGCATCCGCTCAAGAGTCCATCGAACAAACCACGGGGGTCCGGCCGCGCTACTTTCGCGCACCATATGGCGTGCGCTGGTTCGGACTTCGTAGCGCTCAGCAACGGCTCGGTTTAATGGGCGTGATGTGGACTAAAAACACGCTGGATTGGAAGAAGTCCATCGACCATGTCGGGCAGCGCGTCCTCGACGGCGCTAGCAACGGCGCCATCCTGTGCCTGCACGATGGCAGAGGTTTGCGAGCCCGGCCGGACATCCGCGTTACACTCGGAACCATACGTGAAGTTCTGCCAAAATTGATGGAGCAAGGTTTCCATTTCGAAAAAGTGAGCGAGATCTTATGTCCAACGAAGAGCTGACTGAAAGAGTCAGGGGCATCATTGCCAATACCCAGCACCTGGCGCCGGAGAAGGTAACGGCCGACAGCACGTTCGAACAACTGGGCATCGATTCGCTGGACGGGATCAACATCCTCTTCGCGGTGGAGAGCGAGTTCAACATCAACATTCCCGACGACGCGGCGCAGAATATCCGTTCAGTGCGCGATGTGGTGGATGGCATCGCGAAACTGCTAGCGGAAGGCGGCGCGGCGGTGGTGCGAGCGTAGGTGTCTCCCAAGTTTGAGCCTAGGTTCATGATGGGTGCTTTGTGGCGCACGCACTTTTGCGTGCCGCGTTCACACTCGTGTGAACGCCCTGGTTCTTCCGTCGACAAGCGTTCGCATGAGTGCAAACGCGGCACGCTGAAGCGTACGCGGCGGTAATGCAAAATCGGGTGGTGGTTACCGGCCTGGGCGTAATTTCCGCGCTGGGCAACACCGCTTGCGAATTCTGGAAGGCCCTATCCGAAGGCCGGCCGGCCATCGCACCCATCCAGTCCGTCGATCGCGCGCTGATCCGGTTTCAGAACGGCGCCGAGATCCGGAACTACGACGCCGCTCGTTACTTCGACGAAAAAGAAGCCGGATTGCTGGACCGGTTCGCGCAATACGGCGTGATCGCCGCTAGGGAGGCCATCGCCGATTCTGGAATCACCTGGACCGGCGAACTGCGCGAGAGCAGCGCCATCGTTACCGGATCCTGCGTCGGCGGACAAGGCACCCAAGACGAAGGCTTCGTCAATCTCTACAAGAAGAACATCCCACGCGTGAATCCGCTCACCATCCCGCGCACCATGGAGAACGCCGCCGCCAGCAGAATCTCGCTCGAAACCGGCATTGTCGGCCCCACCTATACCATCTCCACGGCGTGCTCGTCTTCGAATCACGCCATCGGGCAGGCATTCTGGATGGTCCGCAGCGGCGCGGCGAGAATAGCGATCGCAGGCGGCAGCGAAGCGGTCTTCAGTCTGGGATTCCTGAAAGCCTGGGAAGCGATGCGCGTGGTGTCGCCTGACACTTGCCGGCCTTTCTCACGCGACCGGCGCGGTCTGATTCTGGGCGACGCGGGCGCGATGCTGGTGTTGGAGCCAATGCAATCGGCGCGCGCGCGTGGCGCGAAGATCTATGGCGAGATAGCCGGCTTTGGAATGTCATCGGACGCCTTTCATGTCACGCAACCGTCTCCCGATGGCGCGGCGCGGGCGATCCGGGCCGCACTCGCGGACGGCGGGATGGAAGCCGAGCAGATCGGCTACATCAACGCGCACGGTACGGCGACTCCCGCCAACGACGCCACCGAGACCGCCGCCATTCGGAAAGTGTTCGGCTCGCACGCCGATCGACTCGCCGTCAGCTCCACCAAGTCGATGCACGGGCACACCCTGGGCGCGGCTGGCGCCATCGAAGCCGTCGCTACTCTGTTCGCCTTGCATCACGGCGTGCTGCCGCCCACAGCGAATTACTCTGAACCGGACCCGGCTTGCGATCTGGATGTCATTCCCAACCAGGCACGGCCAGCTCAAATGGAATGCGCTCTCTCCAACTCCTTCGCCTTTGGCGGACTAAACGCGGTGCTGGCGTTCCGGCGCGCTTAGCAGCCCATAGGGACAGGATCGGATTTCCGCCAGCATAAATCCTAAGCAATGAGAAATGTCCAAGGCGGAAACTCCGTGCCTGTACCTCATTTTGCAGCTGACCACACTTCCACCACGGGGCTGTTAGACGCACCTCACCCGAACCACCCCTAACGACGCTAAGATCGTTCTGCGGCATGATTTCGAACTGGCTACCGATCCAGGGCGCTCGGGGTCATCCTGTTAACTCCTTCGGAGGAATTCGTGGCCAAGAAGAAATCGGCTGACAAAACGCGCACCGCCGCAAAACAGATCAAAAAAAAGCGCCCCCGGCCCCACCGGGCGCCGGTGGCAGCCAACGCGCCGAAAATCAAAGCATCCAGCCCGGCGGCGGAAGAATCTGAAGAGACCGGCGAAGGACTGTTCCCGATTGTCGGCATCGGCGCCTCGGCCGGGGGCTTGGAAGCGTTCACCGAGATGTTGCAGAGCCTGCCCTGCGACACCGGTATGGCATTCGTCTTCGTCCAGCATCTGGATCCCAAGCACGTCAGCCTGCTCACCGAATTGTTGCAGCGGCAGAGCCGCATGCCGGTTCGAGAAGCGACCCATCGCTTAAAGGTGGAACCTAACCAGATCTATGTAATACCTCGAAACACGCACATGAACCTGGTGCGCGGCGTGTTGACCCTCACCCCGCGCGTGAGTGCTCCCTCGCCGCACATGCCCATCGATCCATTCCTGCGTTCTCTGGCAGCCGACCAAAAGAGCAAAGCCATCGGAGTGATCCTGTCAGGCAATGCATCCGACGGTGCTCTCGGAATGATCGCCATCAAGGCGGCCGGCGGGATCACCTTCGCCCAGAGCAGCGAATCGGCCAAGCACGATGGCATGCCGCGTAGTGCCGTAGCGGCGGGCTGCGTCGACTTCGTGCTCTCACCCAAAGAGATCGCCAAGGAACTGGACCATTTGGGACGGCATCCCTACATCACACCGCGGAAGGCAACCGGTCTCGCAGAAGCCCTGCAGGACACGCCGGAAGCTTTGGGCAGCATTCTGAGTCTGCTCCGCCAGGGCACCGGCGTCGATTTCGCCTACTACAAGACCACTACCATCCGGCGAAGGATCCTCAGGCGCATGGCGCTGCGGCGTCTCGACGGTCTGGATCCCTACATCGCGATGCTGCGCTCCGACAATGCCGAGCTGCACGCGCTCTATGAGGACATCCTCATCAATGTCACCGAGTTCTTTCGCGATCCCGAGGTGTTCAAGACCCTGAAAAAGGTTGTATTCCCGAAGATTATGCCCGATCGTGGCAAGGGTTCAGTGCGCATTTGGGTCCCCGGTTGCTCCACCGGCGAAGAAGTATATTCCATCGCCATAGCGCTGCTCGAATTCCTGGAAGGGCGTAGCCATGAGGTAAGTATCCAGATTTTCGCAACGGATATTAGCGATATCGCCCTCGACAAGGCACGCAGCGGCGTCTACTCGCCCAGCAGCATCCAGGGCATCTCGCCGGAACGTGTAAGGCGATTCTTTACCAAGGTTGATTCCAGCTTTCAGATCAGCAAACGCATCCGCGAAATGTGCGTCTTTGCCAAGCAGAATCTAGTCAAAGATCCGCCCTTCTCGAAGCTGGATCTGGTCAGTTGCCGCAACGTCCTGATCTACCTGGGACCGCTGCTTCAAAAACGCGTCATCCCGATGTTCCATTACGCCCTGAAACCCAGCGGCTTTCTCCTGCTGGGCTCGTCGGAAGCCATTGGAAGTTTTCCCGAGTTATTCGAGCTCGCGGACAAGAAATCCAAGATCTACACCCGCCACGCCGGACCCCGGCGCCATGCCCCGCAATTCCTGCTGGAAGAACAGCACGCCCTGGACGCGCGGGACGTGAATCGGCAGGTCGAGGACTGGACGGAAACGGAGTTACTGCGCGAAGCGGACCGGATCATTCTCGGCAAGTACGCGCCGGTTGGCGTGGTGGTGGACGACGACTTGAACATCGTGCAGTTTCGCGGCCGGACCACGGCTTTTCTGGAGCCTTCGCCCGGCATGGCCAGCTTGAACCTGCTCAAGATGGCCCGTGAGGGCATGCTGGTGGAGCTCCGCAAAACGGTTCAAGCGGCGCGCCGCGAAAACGCCCCGGTAAAAGCCCAGCGATTGCGCATGCGCCGGGGTTCGGGTTTCATCGATCTGAGTGTCGAAGTGATTCCCTTCAAGAAGGTAAGCGGGCGCGACCGGCGCTATCTGGTCCTTTTTGAAGAAACACCTCCTGAGAACAAGCTCGCGCCCGGCCATAAGACGAAGACCCGATACAAGGCCTCTGCTCTCGAAAAAAATAACGTGGAGCTTCGCCGGGAGCTGGAAGCGACCAAGGAATACTTGCAATCGATCATCGAGGAGCATGAGTCCTCCAACGAAGAGCTGCGTTCGGCCAACGAAGAGATCCAATCCAGCAATGAAGAGTTGCAAAGCACCAATGAGGAGCTGGAAACCGCCAAGGAGGAGCTGCAATCCACCAACGAGGAATTGAACACCGTCAATGAAGAGCTGCAGACCCGGAATCTGCAGCTTTCCCAGGCGGGCAACGATGTCCTGAATCTGCTCAGCAGCGTGAATATTCCGATCGTGATGCTGGGCAGCGATCTGCGAATCCGCCGCTTCACTCCCGTCTGTCAAAGGCTCCTGAACCTGATTCCCGCCGATGTCGGCAGGCCGATCAGCGATATCAATCTCAATCTCGATATGCCGAGGCTGGATCACCTGGCGCTGGAAGTGATTGAATCTCTCAGTCCCAAAGTCATTGACGTGAAGGACTTGAGCGGACGCTCTTACTCTCTCCGAATGCGCCCCTACAGAACCGAAGATGACAAGATTGACGGCGTTGTGATCGTGTTGATGGATATCGATCCCGAGCGTCTGAGCGCGGACGCCATGGCGGAACGCACCATCGCCCGGCCGTCTCGAAGCACGTCGGAAATGGATCCGAGCAGTGACGAATTGCGGGCCTTCAGCGCCGGCCTTCTGCTCGCGCAGGAGCGGGAGCGGCGCAACCTGTCGCTCGAGCTTCATGATGACTTCGCGCAGAGGCTGGCCCTGTTGGAAGTGGGCGTGGATGCGCTGGAACACACAGCACGCACGCCGGCCCAGGTCAGCGAGCGCCTGGGTTCTTTCCGCAAACAAATCGCCTCCCTGTCGAAGGATCTTCACCGCATCGCATACCGCCTGCATCCCTCAGCCTTGGAGGATCTTGGACTGGTGGCCGCGCTGGATTCCTATATTCGCGATTTCAGCACCCGCGAGCAGATTGACGTGAAATTCCAAAAGAGCCTTACTACGGAAGCCGTGGGTCCCGACGTCGCACTGTGCTTGTATCGCGCCTTGCAGGAGAGTTTGCGCAATATCTCAAAACATTCCGGAACACATCAGGCCCAGGTCTCACTTATCGGAACCGACAATAACATTCAATTGGTGGTTAAAGACGGCGGAACGGGATTCCATCGCGAGCCGGAACTCAATAAAGGCGGCCTCGGATTGAGGAGCATGGAGGAACGGGCACGCTTGCTGGGCGGGACGTTTCAGATCCATTCCGAGGTTGGCCGGGGAACTGAAATTATCGTGAGTGTTCCACGACAAAAACCCGAAAAAGGGGAGTGATCCCGAGGCTGCTCAAGCCGGCACTGCTAACGGGACTGTTAGAGTGGTTGTAGATCACAGGTGGTCTGTGCACGGAGAAGTTTTATGGTTGAAACCGAGCGCGCGCGAATACTCCTGGCTGATGATCACGCGTTGGTGGCGGCTGGCCTTTCGAAATTGCTCGAAGAGGACTTCGACCTGATCGGAACCGTCCATGACGGCCGGGAATTGGTTGCGGCCGCTCTAAGGGACTGCCCGGATGTGATCCTGCTCGATATTTCAATGCCGAATTTGAATGGCTTCGAGGCAGCGCGCCAGATCCGCGCAAGCATGCCGTCGGCCAAGCTTATTTTCGTCACCGTGCATTCCGATCCCGATTACGTAGCCGAGGCTTTTCGGTCGGGCGCTTCCGGATATGTTCTAAAGGGATCCGCGGCCTCAGAGCTGGGGGCGGCGGTCCACGAGGTTCTGAACAACAAGGTCTATCTCACACCGCTGATCGCCCGCAATTCTCTGGATGACGCATTGAACCGGCCCAACGGGGGAGTCGAACTAACCGCGCGTCAGAGGGAAGTGCTGCAGTTGGTCGCCGAGGGCCATTCGGCCAAGAAGATAGCGACCATTCTGAAAGTCTCGTCCAAGACCGTGGAATTCCACAAAGGTCTGATCATGAAAAAGTTGGATCTCCACTCCGTAGCCGATCTAACGCGCTACGCGCTGGAGCACGGGATCGCCGGCTATGCGCGGCGTTC
>JBGPSX010000185.1:0-7608 GCA_041490325.1 Bryobacteraceae bacterium
TCATACTCCACAAACGCCTCATACTCCACAAACGCCTCATACTCCACAAACGCCTCATACTCCACAAACGCCCCATACTCCACAACCTCCCCTAGCCGAGCCGCGACCAAAGGGAGCGGTCCTAACTACTAAGAATCTTTCCTTCCGCTACCCCACCCAATCCGCCCCCGTGCTAAACGGCGCCACGCTAAAAATCTCCCCCGGCGACCGCTTCGTTCTGGAAGGCCCATCCGGCGCTGGAAAATCTACACTGGTTTCTTTACTAGTCGGCCTCCGCGAACCAACCTCCGGCCAGCTACTAATCAACGGCCTCGATCGCAGCGCCCTCGGCGCCGAAGCATGGCGTCAACACATCGCCGCGTCACCACAGTTTCACGAGAATCACGTTCTTGCTGAAACATTCGCTTTCAATCTCCTAATGGGCCGCCAGCAAGCACTCGGCCCCGGCGACATTCCCGAAGCCGAAGAAATCTGCCGCGAACTCGGCCTCGGCGACTTGCTCGACCGCATGCCCGCCGGCATGCTCCAGATGGTCGGAGAAACCGGCTGGCAGTTATCACATGGAGAACGCAGCCGCCTCTATATCGCACGAGCGTTGCTGCAGAACGCCGGCGTTATCGTTCTGGATGAAAGCTTCGCCGCGCTGGATCCGGAAAATCTCAAACGCGCGCTCGAATGCGTGGTCAAACGCGCACCGGCTCTGCTCGTAATTTCGCACCGATGAAATTACTTGAGGCCGTTTACAACGAACAGCGTCGTGATGTCGCGCTGGAACGAATAGGCGTAGGACAGTCCATCCTGCGTCATCGCGACACTCAGAATGTGCACGCCTACCGGGTCGGGTGTTCTCAATTCTTTCCAGGTTTCTTTGTGGCCGGTGGATGTATCCATCCGAATAATCTTGAGCGAGGACGGTTCCTCCGATTTACGCAGGAACAGATACTTGCCGTCGCCGCTCCATCGAATCACGGATTCATCGGCGTCCAGGTTCGCGATTGCCTTTTGCTCGCCCCCGTCAATCGCAAACACGCTCAGCTTTCCAGCGGACGCGACCGTGACATATTTCTGATTCGGCGACACGCGCGAAGCAGTCACTCCCTCCGGAGTGATCGGCGTCGGTTTGCTTCCGTCGATGTGCTGAACGAAAGTCCGCACAGGCCGATTGGGTTCGTTGCCGGTGAACAGGAGCTTCTGGCCATCGGGGAACCATTCGGCCCGGCCGTAATGCATTCCGGTTGCTCCGATTTTTTGTGGCTCGCCTGCGCCGGTCGGCAAGAGTACCAATTTGTTTTGCGCGCCCTCGCTGACAATGCAGCTCACCCATTTTCCATCCGGCGAAAGCGCCGGCTGATTTCCTTCGCCCAGCCGCACCGCGGGCGAGCCATCGGTCTTCCGAAGATAGATAGCGACATTGCGAAGACCCTGACCGTAGGACAATTCCGCGAAGAGAATGGTCTTGCCGTCCGGCGAAATGTCGTAAACATACGACACGTCGAACCACGAGAGATCGCGCTCCTGTTTCGCTCCCGGCGGCAGCGCCGTTATTCCGACGCGCGAGTCCGCCGCCGCCGCGAGAACTCGGCCATCCCGAGTAATGTCGTCGATCGCCAGCCAGGCCGGCGCCTGCGAGACCAGGCGTTCCTTCCCGGAGAGATTGACTGCGCGAAGCGCGGGGTCGCCCGTTTTGGTGGCGCCGAACCAGATTTCGTCGCCCTTCGGAGACCAGGCCAGATTTGCCTCGGCTCTCCACCCGCGCGAAAGCACCTGCTTCTTTCCGTGCAGATCGAGCAAGATGACGGCATAGTCGCCGATCGCGCTGTCATATTCGAAGAACGCCAGTTTGTCGCCTTTGGGCGAAACACGCAGGCTGATCGGCGGCCGGCCGGCGCTCTCATACAAAATGGTGCCAATCGGATATTCGATCCGATGATGACCCGCCATCATGTGCGAGACGGCCAGCTTGGTTCCGTCCGGCGACCAATCCGCATAACCGACATTCTCGAGAATCTCGCGCGGCGCTCCTCCGGAAAGTGGAACGCGCGCCAACGTACCCAGCGCGCCCGTGCCCAGATCGCCCGCGCCCAGATCGCCCTTGCCGAGCAGGATCGCCATCTCGCCGATGGAACTGATGGAGAGAATCTTCGAGCGGGGCAGGTCCAACGGCCGATATTCGCGGCTGCCCGCGCGCATGGAGAAAATATTGATGGGTTCGTCCGCCCATTGCGCGCTGAAGAGCACCGTTTGTCCATCGGGAGAGAAACGCGCCGCGGAAACATCTCCTCTCCGGTAAGTCAACCGCTCGAAAGTCGGCGGTGGGTTTGCCAGGAACAGAGATCCAACATATGCGCCTGCTGCCAGCGCAATCACGATCAACGCCGGCCAAATGAGCACGGGCAGGCCGTACTGGCTTCGAGAGAGTCCGCTTTTCTCAGGAGCCTCGGTTTTGCCGGACTCCAAGTCCTCCAGCAGGTCCTCGAGCGCGACCCGGATGTCGGCCATACTTTGCCAGCGGCGCTGCGGATCCTTTCGGAGGCAGCGCGCGATCATGCGTTCCAAATCCCGTGGTACAGGCGCGCCTGCCTGACCAACCGGCGCTGGCTCCTTTTGAAGAACCGATGCGAGCGTCGAGAGCTTCGAATCGCCCGGGAACGCGCGCCGGCCGGTGATCATCTCATACAGCACGGCGCCGAACGAAAAGATATCGGACCGTGCGTCCACCTTGTGTCCCTCGGCTTGTTCGGGCGACATGTATGCCACTGTTCCGATGATGGTGCCAGCTTCGGTTTGAAGCACACTCGGCAAGTGCACGCTCTGCGTCGCGGCAAAGACATCCGGTTGTTCCGGTTCACTCAGCTTCGCCAGTCCAAAATCCAGAATCTTAACTTCGCCTTGCTCGTTGATGATGACGTTGGCCGGCTTGAGATCGCGATGAACGATTCCGGCGTCGTGCGCAGCCGCCAGGCCGTCCGCGATCTGGATTGCGTAACGGAGAGCGTCGCTCAGACGCAGACCCTTGCGCCCGATCATGCGGTCGAGCGTTTTCCCCGCGACGAACTGCATCGCGATGAAGTCTACCGGTTGACCTTCCACCTGGCCGGTGTCGATGTCGTAGATAGTAATAATATTGCGGTGACTGAGGGCCGAGGCCGATTTCGCTTCTTGCGCGAACCGCGCTCTCCGATCCGCGTCGCCGACCGCCGCTGCGGGCAGAACTTTGATTGCCACCAGCCGGTCGAGATGGGTATCGAGCGCCCGGTACACCACGCCCATACCCCCCGCGCCGAGTTTGGCCTCGATTCGGTAATGCCGGAGAGTTTCGCCGATCATTTTCGGAACTGGCGTCCGCGCGACCATCTTATCACTCTGGATCATTTTATCGTATCAAACATTTGGAGCCGGGTTTGTATCGATAGACCCATATAACAGGGGCCCCGCCAGCTTCCGGCCGGCCGGCCGGGAACGGCTATCGGCAGCGACATTCGGAAACGGCTTTCGAGTCCGCGAGCGCCTGAGCCGCCTCGCGGATTCCGGCGGCGTTCCAGTGTGTGTCGTCCATCCAGTAAAGATATTGGTCATGATCCAGCAACGCTTCGGCCTGCTTGCGGAAACGCGTCGACAGATTTATTACCGGGACGTTGGCGGCAGCCAGGCGCTGTTCGACGACGTCGAGAAACGGCCGGTGCTCCGTATGGGGTGGGACCTTCAAAAGTAAATCGTGGTAAACGAAGTATTTGTCTGGAACTAATAATACGAGCAGTCCAAGTCCCTGCTTTTGGAGCTGTGTATTGAGCTGGACCAGAAACTCCGGATCGGCTGGCCGATGCAGCGCGTAATTCTGTACCTCGGTCGAAATAAATAGAGTCTCCCGGCCATTGCGCAGTTTGGCGGACACTGCTGCGCCGTGGTACGGATTCGGAAGGATCTGATCATTCTGCAAGAGTCGGACAGCGCGGCCGAACAGAATTTGCAACGGAGAGTAAGCCCGAATTATCACCAAGCTATTGGTCATCCGAAACACCGTTTCAGCCCGCTCATTGCCGAGCGCTCTTCTGAGCCGGGTCCGCCAGCTCGGCTCGGGCGGAAAGTGGGACGAGGGAAGCGGATTCCGTTCCGACACCTGCCAGATAACCAAGCCACGAGTCATTTGCAGATCATGCAGCAGCCCCCCAAGATTGGGAGTCAGGGCAGCGTTGTAGACGGGAATGCCAGAAATGCGCTGGAGCTGCTCACTGAGCGTCTGTTCGTCAGAAATTCCCGAACCTGCGGTGAACGAATCACCAGTGAGCAGGATGCCTTGGAACGGTTTGACCACTGCGCCTCGATTCCTGTAGCCGGCTGCATCGGTGTGGAACACCTCTTCCCGGTATTCGCGCAGATGGGGAAGGTTGGCATAGCCTGCAAGATCGCCGTACGACTGCTTATTGCTATAAGCCATGTTCGGGTTGAATGGCGAAGTGGAGGGCGCGAGGAAGGTCACTGGCTCCCAGGCACGGAATGAGACCAGCCGTGGCGGCAGAAAACGCAGCGTGATATCGAGCAGTAGACAAATCAGCAGCACAGCGGGCCCGATCCGGCCGAGTAGAATTCTCGGTGGGGAGTTCGTCGCATCTTTGGCCACTGGTTTCGGCATATGCGTCAGAACTGGAAGTAGAGGAAGGGCGATTGTTGCCCGCCATAAATGAATACGATGCAGGCCAGCAGCATGGCGCCAAACGCATAGGCTGGAACCGGACGCCATTGGTGTCGAATTTCAAACGTGTTCGGCCCAAAATGAGCGAATGCGCCGGCGATGATCAACAGGCTGGCCAATGATAATTCGGTATCCAGATAGACGCCAGGTTTCCACGAAAACATGGCCGCTAGCAGCCCGGACGCCATCGAGAAATTGTTGGATCGAAATAGAACCCATCCTATGACTACCAGCACGAACGTGATCGATCTACGAAGTGGCGCCGGCCAGCGAGCTAGTATCGATTGGCTGTATCGCGTGGAGACCAATAGCAGGCCGTGGTATGCGCCCCACACCACGAAGGTCCAATTTGCGCCGTGCCAAAGGCCCCCTAGCAACATCGTGAGCATCACATTGCGAACAGTCCTCCATTCCCCCTGCCTGCTTCCGCCCATCGGAATGTAGAGGTAATCACGCAATACGGTAGACAGAGAAATGTGCCAGCGTTTCCAGAAATCCGAAATGTCGATGGCTTTGTAAGGCGAATTGAAATTCTGCGGCAGCCGGATGCCGAACATCGCGCCCAAGCCCACCGCCATGTCGCTGTATCCGGAGAAATCGAAATAGAGCTGGTAGGTATAGCCCAACATGCAGAGCCAAACGTCGAGCGTTGACAGCGACTGCCACTGGCCAAGCGCGGGATTGATGATGGAAGCGATCGAATCGGCAATCAAGACCTTCTTGACCAAACCGATCACAAAGAATGACCACCCGCGTTCCAGATCGGCGGCTTGATTGGCGCGGTCGATGTGCTCAAGATCCTGCTCCACTTGACGAAATCGCACGATTGGTCCGGCGACCAGTTGTGAGAACAAGGAGACATAACAGGAGAACTCCCAAAAATTGCGGGTGGGCTTGATCACGCCGCGATAGCTGTCGACGATGTAGGTGATGGTATGAAATGTGTAGAAGGAGATTCCGATCGGCAAGGCGATATCAAACGAGGGGGCGCGGAGGTTCGCATGAACGGCCTGGAAGATCCAGTTGGCCGAAGACGAGGCGAAGTTTGCGTATTTGAATGCCGCCAAAAGAGACAGATCGAATACGATCGGCAATACCAAGCACCAGCGCCGGCGTCGAGCATCCTTCCAACGGAGGAAGCCGCGGCCTGCTCCGTAACTCACAGCCGTTGACAGAGCCATGAGGGCGCAGAATTTCGGGTTCCAGAACGAATAGAAAACATACCCGGTGATGGTGAGCCACACGTAGCGCTGCGTCCTGGTATGCAGCCGCCAAAAGATGAAATAGGTTACGGGAAGAAATAGGAAGAGAAATGGCAGGCTATTGAAGAGCATTCAGGAGTGTCGAACATGCGAGTATCCCACGCTTTCCGGGTGAGTACAAGTTCGATCAATCCGCGTCAGTTAGCTACGTCCGCATCTTGCGAAAGCAGCTTCTGAGTTCCTGCACGAACAATTGCGGCTGCTCGAAAGCGGCGAAATGTCCGCCCCGATCCAGCCGGTTCCAGTACACGAGATTCAAGTAACGTTTTTCGGCCCATCGTTTGGAGATGCGGAAAATCTCCCTGGGGAAAATGCTACACCCCACCGGGATGCGCACTGGCTCCGCGCTGGTCTTGCCGAAGCTCTCCCAATAAAGGCGAGCGGACGATGCCCCGGCGCCGGGAAGCCAATACATCATGACGTCGTCCAACATCTCATCGCGTGTCAGCGCATTCTCGGGATTACCTTTGCAGTCGGTCCAGGCCCAGAACTTCTCGATAATCCAGGCAGCCAGTCCTGCCGGCGAGTCCACTAACCCGTATCCGACCGTTTGTGGGCGAGTGCTCTGCTCTTTCGAATAGCCCGAATCCCAATCCTGGTAGTGCTTCAGTGCAGCCAGTCCGTCCTTCTCTTCGTCGGTCAGGCTGTTCATGGTATCGGGATCAGCCCGTACTGTCGGCATGTTGAGGTGGATGCCGTGGCAATGCTCTGGATCTTGAAGAGCGATGGAAGTGGTGACACCCGCGCCCCAGTCGCCGCCTTGCGCGTAATACCAGCCGTAGCCCAACCGTCGCATCAGCTCGCTCCAGGCGCGAGCAGTCCTCTCGACGGTCCATCCGTTCTTGGCCGGCTTATCTGAGAAGCCAAAGCCCGGCAGCGCTGGGCACACCACGTGAAAGGCATCGTCCGCCTGGCCGCCGTGCTTGGTTGGATCGGTCAATAACGGAATCACCTTCAGGAATTCGACGATCGAGCCGGGCCAGCCGTGCGTCAGGATAAGCGGCGCGGCGGACGAGTGAGGCGACTTGATATGGAGAAAGTGGATGCCCAGTCCATCGAGCTCGGTCCGGAATTGAGGGACCGCATTCAGCCGGGCTTCGGTTTTCCGCCAATCGTACTTGGTCGCCCAGTAACCGCACACTTCTCGGACGTAAGCGAGGGGAATCCCCTGCGACCAATTGTCCACAGTTTGCGCGTCTGGCCACCGCGTGGCGTGCAGTCTTCGTTTCAAATCATCCAGGTCGGCGTCACTGGCGTGAATCTTGAAAGGCCGGATCTCGTCACTCATATGGCTCCTCGGAAATGCTCGGACCCCTCAGTGTACTGCGACTGCCTTGCGATCGAAAGAGATTTTCGCCGCGAATTTCGATGACTGAAACCAAAAGACCTCAGCCCGAAGCCAGCACAAAGTCCAGACAGCTAGGTCTCGGTAATTCTTTACCAGTGCGGCCGAGTTTCTGAGGGATTCTTCGGTGCAGCGTTGATTCTGCCTGCGTTGTTTTGCGCGGGCGTAGTTTACGAACTATTAGGAGATTGTGTGGTACGCCCGGTAAGATTCGAACTTACGACCTTTTGCTCCGGAGGCAAACGCTCTATCCAGACTGAGCTACGGGCGCCCTGTGGGTATTATATCGCTGGTCAGTCGGATCGAACAGA
>JBGPSX010000186.1:0-7594 GCA_041490325.1 Bryobacteraceae bacterium
ATGCTGCACGGCACTGGTAAAGAGACGTTTAACGCCGTCAAGATCATGCAGTCGATTCAGAAGCAGAGCTACACGCCGGCCAATCACGCCTCGTATCCCAATGGACGCTTCGGTCAGAGCCTGCAGCAGATCGCGCGGCTGATCAAAGGCGACGTCGGGCTCGAAGTGGCGTTCGCCGATATTGGCGGCTGGGACACGCATGTCAATGAGGTGGGCCCGCAACCGTCCGTGGGTCAACTTGCGAACAACCTCAATCAATTCGGCCAAGCGCTGGCGGCGTTCTATCAGGACCTCGGCGATCGCATGGACGACGTGACGGTGGTCACGATGTCGGAATTCGGCCGCACGGCGCGCGAGAACGGCAATCGCGGCACCGATCACGGCCACGCCAACGTGATGTTCGTCATGGGTGGCGATATTCGTGGCGGGAAAGTCTACGGCGACTGGCCGGGCCTCGCCGAGGAACAACTTTACGAAGGCCGCGATCTGGCGCTCACCACCGATTTTCGTGATGTGCTCGGGGAACTGGTTGCGAAGCACCTCGGCAGCCCGAATCTCAAAGCTGTGTTCCCGGGCTATGAGAATCCGAAATTTCGCGGACTGATCGGGTGAGGGATTTCAAGTTATCCAAAGTCCCGTTGAACCAATTCAGATCAACATAACCGGAAACGCCAGGTGTTTTTCCTTGGCCGGTGTGCTGCCAGAAGGTCCACGAGGTCCAGGGCTTTGGAACAGCCGGCGCCATTGCTGTTGTGTAATGAGCCAGCCACAGGGGAAAGCGCCCCAGCTCCGGCGCATTCTTGAGGGTTGTCGTCATGAACGCCGGGCTGAGATAGACCAGCGGCGTGGCGCCGAGGTGTTGCTCGACAGCATTCAACCAATTCAAAGCGAGAGCCCCACGTTCGGAGGGCGGAATGCCGGTCCAGTTCTGAGGCACTTCGAGATCCAGCACCGGCGGAAGCTCGCCGGGTTGGAGTTCGGGAACGGTGCGAAGAAAAAAATCGACTTGCGCTGTGACCGGCGCCGCCGGGTGGAAGAAATGGTAGGCGCCGCGGGCAATCCCCGCCTCGGCAGATCCCTGCCAATTCTGGTGGAAGAACTGGTCCAGGCGGGACGAGCCCTCCGTCGCCTTGATGAAGCAGTATTTGATTCCTGAACGAGCTACCGACAGCCAATCGATGGCCTGTTGATAGTGCGAGACGTCGATTCCGGGCAGACCTCGGGCCTCGCTGGCATCTAGGGATTTCACTCCCTACTTTAACACGCCCATTTTTTCCAGCGGCCAGTAAACAAAGACGGCTTTTCCGTAAATATAGCGGCGCGGAACCATACCCCAGGAACGGCTATCGTTCGAAGAACTGCGGTGATCGCCGAGCACGAAGTACTCGTCGAGCGGGACCGTTTTCGCAGCCATCGAGGTTTGATCGCGAAACTCGGAGGGGACGTACTCTTCCTCCAGCGCTTGCCCGTTGACCATTACAATGCCCTGGCTCACTTCCACCCGATCACCCGGCACGGCGATGACGCGCTTGATGTACGACTTGGTTGGATCGCCGGGGAACCAGAAAACCACTGTGTCGCCGCGGTCAACGTGACCGAAGTGAAAGCGATAGACGAACTTGTTAATGAAGATGCGTTCCTGATCGTCCAGCGTCGGCATCATGCTGGTACCTTCAACTTTTACAGGTTGATACAGGAACAAGATGACTATGACGGCGAGCACCACTGAAAACAGAAGGTCGCGCATCCAGTGCATCAGCGCACCGAGCGTCGACCGCTTCTGCGGCGTAACAGGGTTGACCGTTTGAGCAGTCTCCGTCTGGTCTAGCATTCGAGTGAAATTCTCACTCTATTTTTGCATCTAGCCGCCCTCAGAGGCAAGCTGGGGCTCTATCTTCAATGACGTACCGTTGGCGTCCTGCGTTCCTCGGCCACGAGCATCCAGTACTGCGCTCATGAAACATTTTCCGCCGCTTCGCCTCCACTCATATATTGGCCCATTCGTTCCAGAGTTTTTGGCCGCCGCTCATGACGGAATTTCGCCGCAAGCTTTGGCGACGCCGCGAGCTGCGTTATGACTCGGACGAGTCTGCCGTCATTAGCGTGAGTCATCCGGCCGAATTGCAACCCGTCAATGGATGCGTCATCGACATCTCACAATCCGGCTTCAGCGTGAGGTGTTCCCAGCCGATTGGCCGCGGCGCTCAGGTGCGCGTTCAGATCGCCAGCGCGATCGTGTTCGGCAAGGTTTGGAACTGCCGCGCGAATGGCCCTGACAGTTTCCTAGTCGCGATTCGAACCAATCGAGTCGTCATGCTGCCCTCCGGCATTGAAAAAGGCGAGCAATTGGCGAAGGCCATCGATGTCCTGCTGGTGGAAGACAATCCGGGCGACGTAAGGCTGACGGAACTCATGCTGGAGGGAACCGGCGTTCCTTATCGCCTCACGGTGGCGATGGACGGAGAGCAGGCCATCCAGCACTTGTTCGACGCTACGCAACCCAAGCCGGGTCTCATGCTTTTGGATCTCAATCTCCCCCGATTGGGCGGACTCGAGTTGCTGGCGAAAATACGCCGGGAGCCGTTCCTACAGGCGATCGTCATCGCGGTGCTATCTACCTGCGCGCCTGCCGCTGAAGCATTTCTCAGGGATGAATTGGACGTTCGAGCGTATCTTGAAAAGCCTCGGGACTATGCAGACTATGAAGTCTTGGGTGTGCGCGTGAAGGAGCTTCTCTTGGACGTCGCGAGTCACTCGTATCTCAACGCAGCGATCGGATCCACCTTGGTGGCGCGGCGCGCGGGAACGTAACAGGCCAGAAGAGCGACGCCGGCGAGCAGGAGCGATACAGCCGCGAAGGTCAAAGGATCGGCCGGCTGAACGGTCCAAAGAAATCCTGCCAGAAGGCGCGTGAGCGCGAACGCCCCGCCCAATCCCAGCGCGACACCGCTGAGCGCGAGTATCATTCCGCGTCCTACCACTAGTGTCAACACGTCGGCTGCACGTGCGCCGAGGGCCATCCTCAGGCCCATCTCGTGAGTCCGCTGAGAGACCGAGTGCGACATCACGCCGTAGATTCCAACCGACGCGAGAACCAGCGCGAGCGCGGCGAATATAGTGAGCAGGAGCGCCGACACGCGCGGCTGCGCGATGGACGCGGCGCGGATTTCTTCCATGGTCGAGACTTCCACAATGGGCATATCTTTGTCGACCGACCAGACCACGCTTTTTATCGAAGAGGCCAGTTTCTTCGGTTCGCGCGTGGTTCTCACCAACAGACTCAGGAACGGCCACGCGTAGGGATCTTGCAGATACGAAATATACACTTCTGGTAAAGGCTCGGATCGAAGTCCCATTTGACGGACATCTCCAACGATGCCCGCGATCGTGAGCCAATGCTGGCCATCGGTGCTGAGCCGCGCGCCCATAGGATCTTGGTCCGGCCAGAATCGTCGGGCCATCGCGCGATTGATGAGCACGATAGTTGGGGAAGCCAATGTGTCCCGCTCTGAAAAGTCGCGCCCCTGGAACAGCGGAATTCCGAGTGTACGGAGATAGCCGGGGCCGACGATATTGAAATTGATCGAGTGTTTTTTCGCTCCCGTCGAAGGCCGTCCCTCGATCGTGATTCCCATGGTGTCCTCGTTGTGGGTGAGAGGGATATCGGTAACCACCGCGGCGGACTGCACGCCCGGAATTTGCTCGATACGGTGCGTCATCTCTGAAACAATCGCGGACCGCGCCGGTGTAGTCGCATATTTTCGGCCGCGGATGGAGAGATCCATAGTGAGGATGTTCTCCGGATGCAGGCCTGGATCGATGTTTTCGAGAACCACGAAACTCTTTAGCATGAGACCGGCCCCTATCAGCAGCACCAGGGCGAGCGCGATCTCAGCAACTACAAACGCGCTGCGGAGCCGATTGCGCCGGCGATTGGCAGTGAGTCCGCGACTCGCTTCTTTGAGCGTGTCGTTGAGGTCCAAGCGTGAGGCGGCCAGTGCGGGCGCAAGTCCCGAAGCAACTCCCACGACCAGCGAAATAACAACCGTGAACAAAAGGACTGTTGCGTCGAGGGACACGGCCTGGTGGGCCTGAGCGGGGAAATTCTTTTGCACCAGCGCGAGTAGGCCTTGTACTCCGCCGATTGCGAACAAAAGTCCCAGCGCGCCGGCTGCGATACCGATCAATGCGCTTTCGGTGAGCAACTGGCGAGCCAGGCGCAGGCGGCCGGCGCCCAGGGCCGCGCGCACCACTAGCTCCTTCTGCCGCTCCGACGCTCTGCCCAGGAAAAGATTCGCCACATTGGCGCAAGCGATCAGCAAAACGAAGCCAACGGCGCTGAGAAAGACCAGCAGCAGCGGCCGCACGTCCTGGACATAGGAGGCCTGCAGCGAAAGCAGGCGCACGCCTTGCCCCTGATTTTCTTTCGGAGACTGAGTCTCGATGCTGCGCGTGATGGCGTCGAGCTCGGCTTGCGCCTGCAGCAGGCTGGCGTCAGGTTTGAGACGCGCGACCACGTTCACAAAACCGTGCGTGCGGCTGGGATCGGGCGTCTGCGGCCAGACTAGTTCGGCGGGCCCGTTGGGTGGAAACTGAAATGCCGCTGGCAGGACTCCGATAATGGTGAAACTCTCGTCGGTGAGCTTCACCGTTTTTCCGAGGATGCCGGGGTCGGCCCCGAAACGCCGCCGCCACAGCCCTTCAGTGAGTAACGCCACACGTTCCTTGCCCGGCTGTATCTCGTCCTCCAGAAAGTTCCGGCCGAGAATCGGAGCCATTCCCAAGAGCGCGAGAAAACCCGGCGATACGCGTAAGGTGCGCAGATGCTCGGGCTGATCGCTGCCGATGAGATTCGCCGACCGCGTGGCATACATCTCCACCTGCTCGAAGCTGTGGCTTTGCTGCTTCCAGTCCAGAAAGGCCGGATAGGAAGTGGTAGGGGATGCGTCCAGGCGATTCTGGCTATTCGTTGGCCATAGCCGGAACAGGTGATCCGAGTCTGCGTAAGGGAGCTGCCGCAGCAGCAGCGCATTGACGACGCTGAAAATCGCGGTGTTGGCGCCGATACCCAAGGCCAGCGTAAGAATCGCGATGATGCTGAAGCCCGGACTGCGCCATAGCAGACGCGCCCCATAGCGCAAATCCTGACGAAGCCGGTCGAAGGTTGCCCATCCGGTCATTTCGCGGATCGCCTCCTTGATCAAGGTCGTGTTGCCGAGGACGCGCCGGGCCGCATACCGGGCCTCGGCGGGGGGCAGGCCGCCCTCCCGCTGCTCTTCGGCTTCGAGATTCAGGTGGTCCCGGAGCTCTCGCTCCAAGTCGTCGTCTTTGTTAGCCATAGGCGCTGGTAGACATTCTACCCTGAAATACCGAAACGCAGGGCTTTTGGTTACCTCGAATTCCGCCTAACCGTTACGAAAGAAAGTAGTCTAAAGGACGGATGGAAGTGGAAGCCGGCAGCGCAGTCGAGCGAGCGCGGTCCGGAGACAGCGACGCATTTCGACTGCTGGTCGAGCAGCACAGTCGTGCTGTTTTCCGGCTGGCCTTCCGCATGACAGGGAACGAAGAAGACGCCGAAGACGTGGTGCAGGAGACTTTTTTGAGAGCGTATCGCCAGTTGGACAAATACGAAGCGCGATCCAGTTTCGCGACCTGGTTGTATCGGATTGCGTCGAACTACTCGCTCGACCTGATCCGTATGCGCAAGCGACACGAGGATCGGCGGGAGCGAGGCTCGAATGAAGACCACGACATCCTGCAGTCGATTCCGGTGGACAGCCCGAGTCCGGACCGGATCGTGTACGGCAGCGAAGTACAGCACAAAGTGAATGTGGCGCTGAATGAATTGAGCGCGCAGGAGCGGACGGCGTTCGTGCTCCGGCATTTTGAAGGCATGTCGATCGAAGAAATCGGCAATACGCTCGGCACGGGCACGAACGCAACGAAGCACAGCATTTTTAGAGCGGTTCAGAAGCTCCGCAGGAGTCTGGAGCCGGTAGTAGGGTCAGCAAGATGAATCACCTGAATGAAGAACAATTGGTGCTTTTCTATTACGGAGAGGCGCCGGATACACAAGAAGTCGAGAGTCATCTGGCCGGATGCGACGTGTGCCGCGAGGATTTTCGCGCGCTGCAGTTGGTGCTCAACACAGTGGATTCGGCGCCGGTGCCGGAACGCAGCGCGACATACGGCCAAGCGGTGTGGGGGCGTATCGAAGGAAAGCTCGGCATTCGCCGGCGCCCGAGTTTCATGCGCTGGTGGATGTGGTCGCCGGCGCTGGCGGCCCTGATTCTAGCGGCGTTTCTGGCCGGCCGGCTCACGCACCAAAGTGACGGGCCCACTCTAGCCAAGAATCAACGGAATGTTCAGTTGGCCGGCAGCCAACAGGTACGCGAACGCATTCTCCTGGTGGCGGTGGGCGATCATCTGGAGCGCACTCAGATGGTTCTCGCCGAATTGAACAATGCTCCCGAAGGCAAGGGTAAGTTGGATATTTCCGATGAGCGCCAGATAGCGACGGAGCTGTTGGATGACAACCGGCTGTATCGACAGACGGCGCGAAGCACCGGCGACACCGCGGTGGCCAGTGTGTTGGACGATCTCGAGCGCGTCCTGATTGAGATCGCACATAGTCCTTCCGAGGTGTCGAGCGAACAACTCGCCGATCTGCGGCAGGTAATCGAGAGCCGGGGAGTGATGTTCAAGGTGCGTGTGCTCGGATCACGGGTGCGTGAACAAGAGAGCAAACCGGTTTCAAACCGGGACAAGATTTCGAAAAAGCTGTAAGGAAGACTGACATGAGACGAATGACTAGATTGATTGTGATTGCAGAAATAGTGACTTGCGCCGTGGCATTGGCGCAGACGCCTCCCGCACCGCCTGCGCCGCCCAGCCCGGTGGCAATGCCGAGCCCGGCCGGAAGGGCAGTGCCGGCCACGCCACTAACCCCTCCGCGCGCAATGATTGACATCGACATGCTGGACCTCGAGGCGCCAATTCCTCCACTGCCGCCCATGCCGGCCTTGGCGCCGCTGCCTCCGCTGCCAGTCCTGGCGCCGTTGAGGGCGCTGGGAGCGATGATGCCGCTTGCGCCGCTGCCTCCGCTGCCTCCGATGGCCGGGCTGGCTCCAATGCCGCCGCTGCCGCCCGAACTCTGGGAGGTTGGTCTGCTGGCGTTCCAGGATTCCTCGCGCGATCGCGACCGGGAATCAGAGCGGCGGGCTCGCGACATGGCACGCGAGCAAAGGCAGCAGCAGGATCGCGATGAACGCTACTACAGAGACGGCAAGCGGTATCTGGATCGCAAAGAATATGACAAGGCCGTGGACGCGTTCAACCGCGTGATCGACAACAAGGGAAGCCGCACGGATGGCGCCTTGTACTGGCGCGCTTACGCGCAAAGCCGCGCGGGGCGTTCCGAGGATGCGCTGGCCACGCTGGCTGAACTGGAAAAGAATTATTCGAGCAGCCGCTATTTGGACGATGCTAAGGCGCTGCAAGTAGAGATTCGCAGTAGAAGCGGTCAGCCGATGTCGCCTGAGTCGGCCACGGATGAAGATCTGAAACTGCTGGCGCTGCAGAGCCTGGCGAACAG
>JBGPSX010000187.1:0-7519 GCA_041490325.1 Bryobacteraceae bacterium
GTCTGCGGACCGCTCGGAGAACTGCCCGACAGCACGGCGCTTCCGGCAACCAGTGCGATTTTGCCGGACATTGCACTTAGGTTAATGGCGCCGCTGGCGTCTGCAGTCGGGATTGACGCTCCAATGCTGCCGACCGTCTCCTGAATCAGGTAATATTGGCCCGGCTGCATTGTCCCGAGCAAGTCCGTTCGATCCCAACTTGTTCCAGACGCCGAGGCGTACTGAATTGTCCAACCAGTCACACTAATGGGTTGGTTGCTGCGATTGAATATCTCGATGAAATCGGCGCGCAAAGGTGCACCGGCATTGCCCCCGCCACCGTAAATCTGGCTGATCACGACGGAACCGGTTTGGCCAAAAAGGGAGGCTCTAATTGCGAAGCAACAAACCGCTTTCAGCCACCAGCGTAAACAGAACACTAGCTCGAATATACACAGATTAGTGACGAACCGAAACCGAAATTACGGCCTAAATAGACACGGTCAACCACTCAGTTTGGCTTTGTCACATCGGCAGCCGGTCCGACAACCCGGAGTCCAAAGACACATCGTTCCCCGAGTAGAACGGTGGCCGCGCGAGCCAATCCATGCCGGTATCGCCGCCGATCGGCGCGCCGGGAGGTGCGTCCGCGGCTGGGATCGGCTTCATCGGATCGGCAGGACGGTCGAGAAACCGCCGGATATCGGCCGCCAGCAGCATATTCTGGGCCTGATCGCCTTCGCTCGCCGTGCCGCCTGCTTTCAGGCGTCCAGCCAGCTTCGACAACTTCAACGACGCGATCGCTCGCACTTGTCCATTGGGCGCGCCGGTTGCCAGCCACATCAGACGATCGACCAGGACGCGTTCCTCAGCCCGACGAATCTCGGCTTCGTAGGGCGTCGCCGCAGCCGCGTCGAAAGTCGCCTTCGTGAGCCGATCGACCACTTCTTCCAGTCCCGGCAGCGACGGATCGACGGCGTGCTGCGCCACCATGCGCGCCGACCGGTCGAGTTGCAGCACGAAGCCGATCGTAACGTCGGATGCGATGGTCGCGGGACTCAGCGGATCGAACCCGTCGCCCGTTGTTCGCGGGAATAATTCACGATGCCGGCCAAATCCCGGCGGCCGAGGTGGAATCGCAGCCAGCACTTGCTTCGGCACCGCGAGTTCCGAGGGCTTCAACGTGTTGGCCAGCGCGTCCAGCGCCTTGCGTTGATTTGCGGCCGATTCCGGTTTCACCGGCGCGCGACCGTCGCCGCGCATTCCGTAAATGTAGTCGAGGCCGCCCAGCATGGACGCCGTGGATTCCACCGCATACCGGTGATACATGAAAATCGGCACAAGCGGCTCCTCGATGGTCGCCATCGGCGCGCCGTTACGAATGGTGTGCTCGCCGATGCGGTTCAGCGCAGCGCGGCGAATTTTCATGAGGCGATTCAGCTCGTCGGCTTGGTTGACGCCGTTCGACCACTGATCCACTCGCGGATGCGTGTCGGTGTCCTGATTGGTCAGATAGCGCAAATCCTCCGCCCAAGCATCGTCCAGGATCTTGGTCAATGCCGCGGCCTCGTCGCCCTTGGGAAGCTCGCGATAGCCGTAGTTGATCGCGACCTTGTCCCAGTCGCCGATGCGCGCCTGGTAGGCCTCCGACAAATCGATGGAACCGTCGGCCCCAAGCTTCTCGAGCGGATGCGGATAGTCCATCACCGAAATCCATCCCTTGGTGCTGTCGTAGTAATTGTGTCCAAGGCCGAGCGTGTGACCCACTTCGTGCGCGGCCAGTTGCCGGATGCGCGCCAACGCAGTCTGATACAACACATCAGGCTTTTCGCTGCCTGTGAGATAAGGCGATAGCAAACCTTCGAAAATTAGGTAATCCTGCCGGTCGCGCAGCGAGCCGAGCGTGACCGTAGCCTTGATGATTTCGCCCGTGCGAGGATCGGCGACCGTTGCGCCGGAACTCCAGCCGCGCGTCGAGCGGTGTACCCAGTTGATCATGTTGTAGCGGATGTCCATCGGGTCGGCGCCGTCGGGCAGCACCGCCACCTTGAATCCGTTGCGATAACCGGCCGCCTCAAACGCCTGGCTCCACCAACTGGCGCCTTCCACAAGAGCCTTCTTCACATCCTCGGGCGCGCCGGAATCCACCCAGTATTGAATCGGCTTCACCGGCTCGCTCATCGCCGCGGTTGGATCTTTTTTCTCCAGCCGATGACGGCGAAGGTAGCGCTTCACCATGGGCTCGCCGATGGGCACGCTGTAGTCTACGAAGTTGAGCCCGCCGTAGCCGGCGCGCGGGTCGTCGTAGCGCGGCTGGTATTTGTTATCGGGGAGTTCGACCAGGGAATAGTGCTCGCGCAATGTCACGGAATCCGGTGTCGGGGTGACGCTCGCAACTGTTCCCGAGAACAGGTTGCCGCCAAAGCCACCGCCGCCACCCCGGCCTCCGCGTCCGCCGCCTTCGCCGATCGGTGGAGGTCCTTGTGTTGGTCCACCGCCAAATCCGCCGCGCCCGCCCGCGCCTTCGTTCGAGAACGTCAGCGTCACTTCGATCTCAGTGTTCTTCGGGAATGCCTTGGTGCGCGGCATGTAGATGGCGCTGCGCGCGCGGTCGACACGATATGGTCCGGGACGCAGCGAGCCCGCGGCGCCGTGGCCGTCGCGCACTAGAAAATCGGTCGCGTCTACCAAGACGTGGCCGTTGCTCTCGGCGGCAACTGTGAATCCCCAAAGCACGGACTTGGCGAAGGAGTCCTCCACCGAGCGGCGCTCGGCCGGATTCGGGCTGGATGAACGGAACGATTCGTTGGGCTGAACCATTAACACCTTCGGTCCGACGCGCTGGAACGAGACGACGCGCCCGCCGCCCCCTTGTCCACGATCCAGTCCGATGTCGTTCGAGCCGAGGCCGGCTGCGAGACCCGTGGTGTAGAGAAACTCCGCATCGAAGCGTGGGATTTCGAGAAACAGCGTGCCGGTCCGCTCCTCCCAGTACAGCGGGAAATAGCCGTCCAGCTTCTGCATGCCAGTGCTCCGCTCCTCGATGCTTTGAGTGCGGCCGGGTGCTTGCGCGGCCGCGCCTTGTCGTCCGCCACCTCCTGGTTGTTGCGCGAAAAGGGACAGCGATGTGCAGAATACGGCAGTGAAGAAACGGGACGCTCGTGACATTTTCGAAATCCTCAGGGTCAATTGTATACCGCCGCCAATCTAGAACTTCACCGACGGAAGCGTGCTGTGGGTTGATCTGAATGATGAAATATTTGAAACCGCTTCCTGCGGTCACGGCTCAGCCAGCGGTCCGGAGTGCACCAATCAACGCTGACGGTTTCCAGCCCCTAGCCGAGCCGCGACCGAAGGAAGCGGTTTCAAATCATCCTTTTTGATCGCTGACACAAACACGCCGTCGAATCTGTGACAGTGAGTGGGATATAATCGCGCAGTTACTCAAATGAGTCAGCGCCTCCGTTTCGTCGCGATAGTTTTCGTGTTGGCCTGGATCGCAACACCGGTCCTCGCGCAAACTGGTTCTAAGACCGGAGAATGGCGCAACTACGGCGGCGATCTCGCTAGCACGCGCTATTCCGCGCTCGATCAGATCAACGCCGCTAACTTCAACAAGCTCGAAGTCGCCTGGCGATTCAAGACCGACGCGCTTGGTCCCCGGCCTGAATATCAGTACGAAGCTACGCCGCTGTTCGTGAATGGTGTGCTGTATTCCACCGGCGGATCGCGTCGTGCCGTGTTTGCTCTGGATGCCGCTACCGGCGAGATGCTGTGGATGCACAGCGAAAACGAAGGCGCGCGAGGAACCGCTGCGCCGCGGCAGCTTTCCGGACATGGGGTCGCGTACTGGACCGACGGAAAGGAAGAGCGCATCCTCTACGTCACTCCCGGATATCGGCTCATCGCGCTCAACGCGAAGAACGGCGTGCCGGTGCCGGGCTTCGGAAAAAATGGCGTGGTGGATCTGAAGCTCGATGACGATCAGCAGATCGATCCCGTCACGGGCGAAGTCGGGCTGCATTCCACCCCCACCGTGGCCGGCGATGTCGTGATCGTCGGAGCGGCGCACAAAACCGGCGGCGTGCCCGTGAGCAAGAGCAACGTCAAAGGCTACGTCCGTGGCTTCGACGCGCGTACCGGGAAACGACTTTGGATTTTTCACACCATTCCAAAGCCCGGCGAATTCGGAATCGACACATGGTTGAACGATTCCTGGGCGTACACCGGCAACACGGGTGTGTGGGCGCAGATTTCCGTCGACGAAAAGCTGGGCATCGCATATCTGCCGGTCGAACTGCCGACGGGAGACTATTACGGTGGTCATCGGCCTGGCAACACACTCTTCAGTGAAAGCCTGGTCGCGGTGGATTTGAAAACCGGACAGCGCAAGTGGCATTACCAATTCGTGCATCACGGCATGTGGGACATGGACATTCCGTGCGCGCCGATTCTGGCGGACATCATCGTGAATGGCCGCGCGATCAAGGCAGTCGCGCAGCCAACCAAGCAGTCCTTCCTCTATGTGTTCGATCGAGTGACTGGCGAGCCGGTGTGGCCCATCGAGGAGCGGCCGGTTCCGAAAGGCGATGTGCCGGGCGAATGGTATTCTCCCACGCAGCCGTTCCCGACCAAGCCCCCGGCATACGATCGACAGGGCGCGTCGATCGACGATCTGATCGACTTCACGCCGGAGTTGCGCGAGGCCGCGACTAAATTAGTTTCGCGCTACAAGCTGGGCCCGTTGTTTACTCCGGCAGTGGTGAGCCGCCGCGATGGCCCGCTGGCAACGCTGACAATACCGGGTTCGCTGGGCGGTACCAACTGGCCGGGTGGATCGTACGATCCGGAAACGCACATCCTCTATGTGTTTTCACAAAGCAGCAACGGAGTGTTGGGATTGGTGGAACCCGGCGGCTCCAAAGCGTCGGACATGAATTATGTTCAGGGAAGCGCGCTCTCCGGCGTTCGCAAAGAAGCCGGCGCCGGCGCTGTTGCCGGCGGAGATCGCGCGTCATCAGGCGAGAGATCCACCCAGATACTCTACGTCGATGGTCTTCCAATCGTGAAGCCGCCGTATGGTCGGATCAGCGCCATCCATCTCGACCAGGGCGAGTTAGTCTGGCAGATCGCGCATGGTGAAACGCCGGATGTTGTCCGCAATCACCCTGCGCTCAAAGGGCGGAACATTCCGCGTACTGGACGGCCGGGAATCATCGGCACGCTAGTGACAAAGACGCTGGTTGTTGCAGGCGAGAGTGGCTTCTTCACGACACCTCAGGGCGTCCGAGGCGCGATGCTGCGTGCCTACGACAAGGCCACCGGCAAAGAGATGGGAGCGGTCTACATGCCCGCGCCGCAAACCGGATCGCCGATGACGTACCTGCATGACGGCCAGCAGTACATCGTGGTTGCCATCAGCGGCGGGAACTATTCCGGAGAACTACTCGCGTTTCGTCTGCCGTCTGAGTAGCGCTTTCAACGCCAGCCCGCGATAATAAATTCACATGCTGCAGTTTGTTTTGGGGGCTCTGCTTGCGTTTTTCCAGCAGTCGGCGCCTCCGCCTGAGCCCGCGAAAACGGTCGAGACCGCGCAAAAACCCGCGGAAGAGAAGCGCACTGAGCTGAATCTCCTGGGCGCCACCGACGCGGCCGCGGGCGAAAGCCGGCGCAACGAAAACGTTCAGTTCAATCTCATCGACAACAACGCTCTCAGAGAACTCAACTCGCGGCTGGGCACCAACGCGACCATCGTTACCGAGTTTCAGCCCGAGCGGAAATACTTCGGAACCGAGTTTGGCAACAATCCCGCGGCGCTGATCCATCTCGATCCGCGGAAACGATCGAACGATGTTCATGGCGGGATCTACTTCACCCACTCGAACAGCATCTTCAGCGCGCGGTCTTTTTTTCAGGTTGGCGGCGTACAGCCCGCCCATGAGAACAATTACGGATTCACCACGGGCATGCGGCTTTGGCGCGGCGCTCATCTGTCGCTCGACGGTTCGCAGCAAAAGCTGCGTGGCAGCGTCAACGGTAACGTTCTGGTTCCGCTCGCCAGCGAGCGCACGCCACTCGCCACCGATCCTGCTGTGGCTCGCCTCATTCAGCGCTGGATCGACGCCTATCCTGTGGCTGTTCCAAACCGCACCGACGTCGACCCGCGCGCCCTCAACACCAACTCGCCGCAGACCATCGATACCGATTCCACTAGCATCCGTCTGGATCAGCAACTCGGCGCTCGCGACAAGATCTTCGTTCGCCACACGTTCACCAATCAGAAAGTAATCGCTTTCGAATTGGTGGCCGGACAAAACCCCGACACCAACACCAAATCTCACAACGCTCGCATCACCTGGAACCACGCTTTCGATGCACGTTCGCTGCTCGACGTTACCATTGGGTTCGACCGCGTGCATTCCTTGTTGGTCCCGGAACCTAACGCCGTGGGGCCGGCCGTGACCATCGGGAGCTCATATCAGAGCCTGGGACCGAATTCCAGCATTCCACTCGATCGCCGAACCAATCGGTTCCGGCACGCCGTGCTGTATCGCCATCAGATTGGGAAACACCTGGTCTCGTTTGGCGGCGAAGTGGATCGTTTGCAGAACAACGGTCTGGAATCTTCGAGCGAGCGCGGCAATTACTATTTCCGATCCGACTTCGGGCGTGACCCCATTACGAACTTTCGTTTGGGCATCGCCAGCCGCTATTCGGTCTCGGCCGGCGACGGACATCGCGGGTTCCGCTGGTTCGAGCAGCAGTACTTCGCGGGCGACGTCTGGAAGGTCCGGTCGAACTTCACGCTCAACTACGGCGTGCGCTATACGCCGGTGACAGCGCCGAGCGAGGTGAATCATCTCACGCCCGTTGATTTCAACTGCGACTGCAACACCATTGCGCCGCAATTCGGGTTCGCCTGGCAAACGCCTGGCGCCGGTGTCATACGCGCCGCCTATGGTCTGCAGTTTGGCGAAATTTATCCGCAAACGCTGCAGCAGGTACATTGGGATCCGCCGAATTTCCTGAAGGTCGAAGTGCAGGCCCCGCCCTCGCTCTTTACTCCCCTGCAGAACACTTACCTCGGACCCGGCGCGCGCCACATCCAGTTCGATGTGCCACGAGATCTCCAATCGCCTTACGCGCATCAATACACGTTTCAGTGGGAGCCGCTAGCCGGCCGGCAGTGGTCGCTACAATTCGGCTACATCGGATCTCGTACGCACAAGCTCTTCATGATGTGGTTCTTCAATCGCGCTGTGCCTGTGCCGGGGGTCCCGCAGGTCACCGCCACCATTACCGACCGCCGGCCGGATCCGCGCTACTTCGAATTGCGTGAGGTGAGGAATGCATCCAACGCATATTTCGACGCGGCGCGCGTCACACTCAAGGCGCCCAACTGGCACGGATTCACCACCGAGGCTTCCTACTGGTTCAGCAAAGCCCTCGACACAGGCAGCGCCTACACCAACATGGCCGCAGGCGACGATGCGCGGCAGGGCTACGCGCAATCGCTGGATTTAGTCGCCAAGGATTTGAA
>JBGPSX010000188.1:0-7503 GCA_041490325.1 Bryobacteraceae bacterium
CTCAGCGGCAATCTGGACAAATTCTGGCCGGACCTCAGCGACAACAGCGGCTGGCTCGGCGGCACCGGCGAAAGTTGGGAGCGCGGTCCCTACTTCCTCGATGGCGTGGTTCCGCTGGCCTACCTCACCAAAGATCCGGCCATGATCCGCAAAGTCCGCAAATGGATGGATTGGACCCTCGATCATCAACAGCCCGACGGCGCGATCGGTCCTCCGAAAAACCAGGACTGGTGGCCCAACTACGTCATGCTCAAGACCCTCACGCAATACCAGGAGGCCACCGGCGACGTGCGCGTCATTCCGCTGATGGAAAAGTATCTCGCCTACCAGGCTAAACACCTCGACCAGCGTCCGCTCAAAGAATGGGCGATTTTTCGATGGCAGGATGAAGTTCTGTCCGTGCTTTGGCTTTACAACCGCAACGGCGACCGCAGCCTGCTGGACCTGGCGCGCAAACTGCACACGCAGGGGCACGACTGGCAGAAACAATTTGCGGATTTTCAATCCAAGGATAAGGTCCCGAAGTCAGCCACTAACCTCTCCACTCACGGCGTGAACAATGCCATGGCAATGAAAGCGGCCGCCGTGTGGTGGCTCATCACCGGCGATCAGCAGGATCGCAACGGACTCGCGCAAATGCTCGCGGCGCTGGATCGCTATCACGGTCAGCCCAACGGAATATTCAGCGCCGACGAACACTACGCTGGTCTCGACCCATCGCAGGGAACCGAATTATGCGCCGTCGTCGAAGCCATGTTCTCGCTCGAAAGCAGCATCGCGATCCTCGGCGACGCCGCGCTGGGCGATCGCCTGGAGCGCATCGCCTACAACGCCCTGCCTGCCACGTTCTCGGCCGACATGTGGGCCCATCAGTATGACCAACAAGCCAATCAGGTGATGTGCTCCATCGCCAATCACCGCTGGGCCACCAATGGTCCGGAATCGAATATCTTTGGACTCGAGCCCAACTTCGGATGCTGCACTGCGAACATGCACCAGGGCTGGCCGAAGCTAGTTTCGCACTTATGGATGGCGACTCCCGATGGTGGCCTCGCTGCATTGACCTACGCTCCCAGCGATGTCACGACTACGGTTCGAGGAGAGACGCCCGTCACCATCGAGGAACAGACCGATTATCCATTTCGCGAGAACGTGTCGTTCACGATCAAACTCGCCAAGCCTTCAACGTTTCCGTTCGTGCTGCGCATTCCAGCCTCGGCCGAAGGCGCCACGGTCACTGTGAATCGCGAGGCGCAATCCGGCGTCCGCCCCGGTGCCTTTTATCGCGTCGATCGCCAATGGAACAACGGCGATCGCGTGGAAGTGCGCTTCCCGATGCAACTCCGAGGCTCCACCTGGTACAACAACTCGATCGCGGTAGAACGCGGCCCACTGGTCTACTCGCTCAGGATCGGCGAGAGCTGGCACAAGATCAAGGAAACCGGTCCCGCAGCGGACTGGGAAGTCTACCCGACCACGCCCTGGAACTACGCGCTCATTCTGGACCCAACGCATTTCGCCGACGCGTTCACCGTAAGAGAGAAGCCGATAGCAAAGCAGCCCTACAGCCCGATGACTGCCGCAATCGAAATCACAGCGAAGGCCCGCAGGCTCCCGGCCTGGCAATTAGTAGACGACTCGCCCGGCCCAATACCTCAAAGTCCGGTAACGAGCCGGCGGACGGAAGAAACCATCACGCTGATCCCCTACGGCGCAGCCAAACTGAGAATCACAGCCTTCCCCTATATGCTTCCGACCGTTGAACCGACCCCGGCGAAATAGCTCCGCTCCATTCGTGTCAAGCCGCGTTTCGTATACGGGTATGTGGTTCAAAGTGGTATCCACACCAGTCGACCGATCGACTCTTCAGCCTCGCTCGCACTCTAAATCAGGACGAGTTCTTCGATGGCGGTGGCGATCGGAATCGATTCTCGTAGCAGAATGACCCCAGGACGAGGCGCGGCCACAGTGTAGCGGGCAAAATGCGCAGGCATCGTGCGGCGGTCTTGACTCACGAGGATTCTTCCGGCGTCTGCGGAAATTCGCAGAACATCAGGGTCGCTCATTCCCAAGTCGCGCCGCAAGTGCGGTCCGGATGTCGATCTCTGGAGCGGCGCGCCGCAAGCCTCGAAGAATACGCCCGTCGAGATCGGCGTCAGCCTGGAATCTGACTCGCATCGCGCGCCCGCTGCAGCTTAGCAATCAATTCGGCGTTCGTTCTTCTCGATTGCTCGTGTTGCGACTGAGCCGCGCGCCGCCCTTCCAATAGGTACACGTCGATCTCATCCCGGTTGGCGAGGTAAAATGCTAACGCACCGTGCACTTTTTCGAGAGTCAAGGCCGGATAACTTTCAACCATACTCTCGACCGACATTCCCTCGCGAAAGAGATAGACGAGCGAATCAAGAGAAACGCGCGTCTCTCCGACCCGATACGCACCGTCGATGACCCGCACGTATTCTTTGTGCATCAGCTTGCCTAACAAATCTATGCTCACATGCTAAAGGCACTCGGCACAAGCGTCCCATTTCGCGAAGGATAAGGTTCGGATGCTCTCCTTCACGCGTGCCAAGCCAAAGCGCCATTCTCCTCCCGGCTCCGCACCCGCCCCTGCCTCTGCATGTACTCCAAGTGCGCCAGCACCTCAAACACAGCGAAATGATGATTGATCGGTGACAACGGCCTGCGCCATAGCTCGCCCACCAGCCCATGCGCTGTCCTGGCTGACTGCTCCACCAAACCCAAAATCTCCTCGCAACGTTCGCGATGATGACCGATGGTCTGCTCGATCCACGCGCGATGCCCGCGAAAGGGTTTTCCGTGCGACGGCAGAATCAGATCTACATCCATCTCCGCCAGCCGCTCCAGCGATTCCAAAAATTCCGCCAGCATGTCCCGATCCGGATGCCAGGCGACATTCGGCGTGATGTTTTCCAAAATCTGATCGCCCGAAAAGAGCACCTTACGCTCCGGCTGATACAGACAGATGTGGCCCGGTGAATGCCCCGATGTCCACATCACACGCAACCGCCCGATCGCGGTGGGAATCTCCTCGCCGCCTGAAAACAGACAAGCCGGCGCCAGTTCGTGGAAGCTCTTGCGCACACCCAGGAAATGCCGATTCATCTTCTCTTCGAGTTCCTTCGGCACGCCCGCGTTGAGATACCCCAGATCCAGCCACGGAATCCGCTGTCCGCCGCCCATCACCATCCGCAAGTGCCGCGACTCTGCCTCATGCATCGCGAGCTCCGCGCCGGTCAGCTCCAGCAATCGCGCCGCTAGCCCCATGTGATCGGGATGCATGTGCGTCAGAAAAATCTTTCGGATCGCGCGCCATTCGATGCCCCGCTCATCCATCGCCCCGCGCAGCGTATCAAACGCTGGATCAGTCTCCATCCCGCAATCCATCAGAAGATACCCGTCTTCGAGTGCCACCAGGTACACGTTCACGGATTCCAACTCGAATGGCAACGGGAGCACAAGCGAGAGTACGCCGGGGAAGACTTCTTGGAAAGACGCCATCCCTAGACGGCGTCGCTCGCGTGATAAGAACTGCGGACTAGAGGCCCGGATTCGACATGCGAAAATCCCATCGAGTACCCCAGCCGCTTCAGCTCGTCAAACTCGTCCTGCGGAACGTACCGTATGATCGGCAAGTGTTTCTGCGACGGCCGCAGATATTGGCCCAGCGTCAAAATCTCCACGTCATGCGCCCGAAGATCTCGCATCACCTGCTCGGCTTCTGAGATGTTCTCGCCCAGACCCAGCATCAGCCCGGACTTGGTCGGCACGAACGGCCGCACGCGCTTGGCATACGCCAGCATGTCGAGCGACCGCTCATAGCGCGCTCCCAATCGCACCTGCCGATACAGCCTCGGCACCGTCTCGATGTTGTGATTCAGCACGTCCGGATGCGCATTCATCACCATATCCATGGCTGCATGCGACCCCTGGAAATCCGGCACCAGAACTTCCACTTTGCATCCCGGAATGCGCTCGCGAATCGCGCGAATCGTCAACGCGAACAGCTCCGCGCCGCCATCTTTGCGATCGTCCCGGTTCACGCTCGTCACCACGGCGTACTTGAGACCCAGCGCCGCGCAAGCCTCGGCCACTCTGCGCGGTTCATCGTAATCCACGGCCATGGGCGCGCCTTTCTGGACAGCGCAGAAGCCGCAGCGCCGCGTGCACACATTCCCGAGAATCATGAACGTGGCCGTGCGGCGATTCCAGCATTCGCCCGTATTCGGACACGCCGCGCTCTCGCAGACCGTGTGCAAATTCAGCTCGGTCACCAGCCGCTTCAACTCGCGATAGTTTTCGCCAGTAGGGGCGGGCGCGCGCAGCCAACGAGGCCGTTCCGGCTGGGTATTTATGGAAACCAACACTACTTCTATTCTATAGCCCAGCTCTATATACCAGCGATCTCCAGCCGATTCTCCAGAATCAGCCCGCGATCGAACATCTTCCATTGAGAGTCGTGTGCGGCCGCATCCTGAATCGCTTTTTTCGGAACTAAACCCACGATCTGCGTGCTCCCAAGTTCCACTCCCAGCGCCGACGCCTCCGCGCGGATCGCGCTCATAACCTCATCCAGGCGCGTCTGCTCGAAATCCACCAGGTTCATAGCCACCTGTACCAGGTTCCGGCTCGGCAGCGGCACACCGATCGCCTTCAGAGCCGGCAGCCCGCCCGAAGACGCGCGAATCTTACGCGCTAACGCTGACGCTGTCGCAAGATCGGAGGTCTTCAGGTTCACGTTGAAGGCGATGAGCAGCTTCCGCGCTCCAATCACACAGCCTCCCGCCGACGGATGCAATTTGGGTCCACCCAGATCCGGAGCAAGCTGTGGATTCTCGAACCCGCCGCGCCGGATATTCTCGAGCGGCATTCGTTCCCGGCTCGCCGCCGCACTTTCGTAGAAATAAACTGGTACGCCCAGCCGGTTCCAGACTTGTTCGCCGGTACGGCGTGCGATCTGTACGCATTCATCCATTGATACGCCTCGGAGCGGCACAAACGGCACCACATCGGCGGCCCCAATTCTCGGATGAACGCCCGCATGCCGCCGCAGATCGATTCGCTCCACGGCCATCGCGATCCCCTGCAGCGCTCCCTCAGCCACCGCATCCGGCGCGCCGGCGAAAGTGATCACCGAGCGATGATGGTCCGGATCCATTTCTGTCCGCAACACCTCCACGCCCGGAGTCGACGCAATGGCTTGGTGAATAGCGTCGACCGTAGCCTCGTCGCGGCCCTCTGAAAAATTTGGAACGCACTCGATCAGTCGGCCGGCCACGTCACCTCGGACCTTTCTACTAACACCGCTCCACGCTTCATCACCAGCTTCACCAGGTTCATTCCAAAATGATACGGCAACTCGCGATAGTCGGACACGCTGAGCAGCAACAGATCCGCGCTTTTCCCGATTTCGAGTGAACCCACGCTCGAAGCTCGGCGAAGTGCATACGCGGCATTGAGTGTCGTGGCCGCGATGGCCTCGGCCGGTGTCATATTCATGCTACGGCAAGCCAGCGCGATCACCATCTGCATGTTCTGTGAAGGGCTCGTTTCCGGATCATAGTTTGTTGCCAGCGCGATCGCCACGCCGCGGTCTATCAGTTTTCTGGCGGGCGCGTAGCCCGCGCAACCCTGGTTGAAAACAGATCCTGGCAGCAGCGTTGCTATGGTCTGAGATCGAGCCAGAGACTCGATGTCTTGCTCGCTCGGGTCGAGAACCTGGTCCACGCTGGTTGCGCCTAGTTCCACCGCGAGTGGTATTGCGCTATCCGGCGGGTCCGCGCTGGTGTGAATTTTCAGGGCGAATCCAAGCTCGCGTGCGGATGCCAGATAGGGACGCACAAGATCCAGCGCGAATCCGTTTCCTCCGCAGCAAATATCGGCGAACTCCGCTAGCCTGCGTCGCTTCACTAGCGGCAAGATTCGCGAGCAGATCCACCCCACATAATCATCCGGACGTTGTTCGTAACCGGGCGTGGGACGCGCGCATGAAAAGGTGGATACAACTGGGACAAACCGCTTCTGCAAGGCGGAATGGATGCGCAGGATCTTGAGCTCGCCCGACTTGGCTTCCAGCGTTGTCGTGCCGTGCCTTACGGCTTCTTCCACGGCGCGCAAGGCCAGAGTCTCGATCTTTCGCTGGGACATTTCGTGAACGGTGCGGGCGACAACGTGCGTGTGACTGTCCACAAATCCCGGCATAACCACGCAGCCGCTGGCATCGATCTCTTCCGCCTCCCGCGCCAGCGCGAGATTCTCCAACCGCCGCGTGGGGCCTACCTCACGGATAAGCCCGTCGACAATCAGAACAGCGCCATCTTGTATGAGCCCTAGGTTCCGGAGATCGGCCCCGCGACGGGGGCCGCTCGGTCCGCGCAATGTGAGAAGTTGCCTGGCTCCCCTGATCAGCGTGACCTTGCGCATTCAAGGGTTGCAATCGGGAATCCCCGATCCTCCCTTAGACTACCAGTAGGGCAGGCTTCAGGGGCTGCTGAAAAACTCGCGCTACGGATTACAGCCGCTAACAGAGCCGTGACCAAAGGGAGCGGTGGTTCCGGCCAGTCTTTCATCACCCTCTTCAGCATTCTGCCGGCTCCTGCTAGCCTAACTTCAGTGCCCCTCAAGCCCGGCCAGCGCCCTCTCAAAACACTAGAACGCATTCTCTCCAAAGCCGGCCTGTGCTCCCGCACCGATGCCCGCAAATGGATCGGCGCCGGTCGAGTCAAGGTCAACGGCAAGCTCATCCAAACTCCCGATCACTGGGTCGACTTCGAGCGCGACAATGTAACTCTGGATGACCAGCCAGTCCGCCACGCTCAGAAAATCTATCTGCTGCTCAACAAACCAAAAGGCTACATCACAACCTACAAAGATCCTGAAGGCCGCCCCACCGTCTACGATTTGATTCAGGATCGCGAGCATCGCGGCGCGGAGGACAAAGCGCAGTGGGTCGTTCCCGTCGGCCGCCTCGACCAGGACACCAGCGGACTGCTCCTGCTCACCAACGACACCCAATTCGCCGAGCGCGTCACCAATCCGGATTTCAAAATCCCCAAGACCTATCTGGTGAAGGCCGCCACGTTGCTCCAAGACGCGCAACTCGATCGGCTACGCCACGGCGTCGTGCTATCCGACGGTCCAACGCAGCCGGCCGTGGTGAAACGCGTTCGTGATTCCACCCGCCATACTTTCCTCGAAATCACGATTCGCGAAGGACGCAACCGGCAGGTTCGGCGCATGATCGAAGCCGTCGACAGCAAAGTGCTGAAGCTGGTACGAATCGAAATCGGCAGTTTGCGAATCGGCGACCTGCCCATCGGAAAGTATCGTGAACTCACGCCCGGCGAAGTGCGCCTTCTGATGCCACCCAGGCCAGCGTCACCCAAAAATCAAGCCCGCCCTCGTTCGCGCCGCTCGATCAGATCGGCATAGATTTCTCCCATTCGTTCCGCCGACGCCTGGTTCGAAAAATGCCGTTGGATC
>JBGPSX010000189.1:0-7428 GCA_041490325.1 Bryobacteraceae bacterium
CTCACTCGGTAGGCCATTTGCGCCCCAACGTGTAGCTGGAGAGTATCGAGCGGCCAATCTGAATCGGCGACCATGCGGATCCCTCCTTCTGGCGTGATGAGTATGGTCATGTCCGAAGGAGTGTTTCCCGATTGAACGGCGCTTTCTGCGGCATTTAGAATCTGCACGGCGTTGTCTACGAACCGGTTCACAATTCTCTTATCGGTGCGTGGGCAACCGATTTGAGCTTTTCGAGGACAATGAAGGTATGCGCATCCTTCTTTTCAGCGGCAAAGGAGGCGTTGGCAAAACCAGCATCGCCGCCGCCACTGGACTGCAATTATCCCGTCTGGGTTACTCCACCTTAGTCATGAGCGTCGATCCGGCCCATAGTCTGGCGGACGCGTTCGATCTCGAAACCGGCTTGTTTCAAGAAAAAACCAACGATCCCTATCGCATTGACGACAATCTCGCGATTCAGGAAGTCAACATTCAAAAAGAAATCAAACGGCATTGGCGCGAGATTTCAACTTACGTCGTTTCCGTGCTGCGAACCACGGGCATCAGTGACGTGGAAGCCGAAGAGTTGGCCATTCTTCCCGGGATGGAAGAACTGAGCGCGATGATGTACGTCAATCAGTACCGGCGCGAGGGTCAGTACCAGGTGATCATACTCGATTGCGCGCCGACGGCCGAGTCGATGCGATTCGTCAGCATGCCGACCACGCTCGAATGGTACATGAAGCACGTCTTCCCATTTCAGCGCGGGCTGCTGAAGGCGGTGCGTCCGGTGGCGAATCGGCTTTCGCCGGTTGAATTGCCGGCCGACAGCTACTTCGCCAACATCCAGCATCTGTTCGGGCGCCTGGACGGGATCGCGGAATTGCTGGAAGATTCGAAAATTACTAGCGTCCGGCTGGTGACCAATCCCGAGAAGATGGTTTTGCGCGAGACGCAACGCGCCTTCGTATATTTTTCACTGCATGGGCTCACCGTGGATGGCATCATCGTCAATCGCGTGCTGCCGACGGCGGTGACGGATACGTGGTTCGATCAGTGGCGCGCATCGCAGGCCAAGATCCTGGATGAGATTGAGGAGTACTTCGCGCCGGTGGTGATGAAGCGCGTGCCGTTGTTCACGCACGAGGTGTTGGGTCGCGAGCGGCTGATTGAGCTGGCCAACGTGCTCTATGGCGACAAGGAGGATCCGTCCACCGTGACGCGCACCGAAGCGCCGTATACATTCGAGAAATGCAACGCGCACTACGAAGTGCGGCTGCGGCTGCCGTTCGCAGTCAAGGGCGAGGTGGGACTATTCAAGAAAGGCGACGAACTGGTGGTGGAGATCGGAACACTGCGCCGTCACATCGGGCTGCCGATGTCGATGGCCGGGCTGACGCCCACGCGCGCCACTTTGCAGAATAAAATGTTAACAGTGGAAATGAAAGAAGGCTGACATGGACGAAAAGCATACACACCCGGCGGGCTGTTTCTTCTGCACCATCGCAGGGCCGCAAATCGAAGCCTTGATGGATCACATTTGGCCCGAGGATACGCGCGAGCATTTCCGGAATGCGCGTGTCGAAGTGTTGAAGGGAATGCGCAGCCTGTTGGACGCGCGCATTGAACGGCTATCGAAGACTGAGCCCAAGGGCACGCACGTAGCGGTCGACTAGTGCACAACCGCTCCCTTTGGTCACGGCTCGGTTAGCGGTAGTATCTGGGTTATTCCAAATTTCAGCGCTGGCTGAGTCCGCCGTCGACTGCGAGCACTTGCCCGGTGACGAAGTTCGTCGCGTTCAGGAAATAGAGCACTGCGTCGGCTACTTCTTCCACTGTTCCGGACCGGCCGGCCGGTGTTGCGGCGAGCATGTCTTGGATGCGTGGTTCCTGGCCGGAAGAGAGAATCACGCCGGGCGCCACGGAATTCACCGAAATCTCAGGCGCAAGCGCTTTGGAAAGAGCCTTCGTCAGCATGATCACGCCGGCCTTCGAAGCACAGTAATGCGCGTATTCGGCCCAGGGTCTTAAGCCACCCAGCGAGCTGATGTTTACGATTCGGCCGGCGCCGGACTTCTTCATGAGCAGCGCGGCTTGCTGGCAGCAGAAAAACGTCGCCTTGAGATTCACGCTGTGGATGAAATCCCAGTCCGCCTCCGTGATCTCGAGAGCGTTGAGCCGCCGGAAGCGCGCGGCATTGTTGATCAGGCCGTAGAGCCCACCGAGCTTGTCTTCCACTTCCGAGAACATCCGGCGGATGTCGTCGACCTTTTCCAGATCGGCTCGAAACAGCGGCGCATTGCCACACTCGGCGGCGGTCTCTTGCGCTTCCTTCTCGGAGGCTCCGTAATGAATCGCCACTCGATAGCCGGCCTGAAACAAGCGAGTGGCGATTCCACGGCCGATTCGTTTTGCCGCGCCGGTGATCAATACCGTTTTCATCTGGTAAAGCTTATCTGCGCAGCTCAGCTCGCCTTGGGAAGCTGGAGCAGGTACTTGCAGACCGCGTCCAAGTCCTCGGGGCTGAACTTGTACGGCGGCATCACCGTGCCGGGTGACGTTCCCTTTGGATCGATGAAGTGCTTCTCCAGCCACGCGCGATCGCGACGGAGTTCCACGCCATCGAGTGGTGGGCCGAGTTTCATGCCGACGCCCGAGATCTGGTGGCAGGCGCTGCAGTGATTCGATTGGTAAACCATGGCGCCCCGCACCACGAAATCGGGGGCCGACATGAGCGCCTGCTCGCTTTCAGGAGTCAGCTTGAGAACGAAAGCCGAGAGTGCATTCAGATCCGAATCCTTCAATTGAACCGGGGGCATCGAACTGCCAGGGACCACTTGCGAGGGTCGTTGAAAATGCGGAATCATCCAGGCTGCGTTGCGGTGCGCGGCAGGCATCTGGGTCAGGTCGGGACCTATTCCCTTTTTCCCCGCGCCGGGATGGCACATCTTGCAATTCTGTTTGCGATAGTGACTGAGGCCTTCCAGTTCTTCCGGCGAGAGGCGCTGCCAGGCTGACATTGAAACTGTAGCCGGCTCTTTCGATGGCGTTGCTTCGGTATCTTCCGCGTTCTTCGGCGTAGTTACAATCGCGGCCGTGGTGAGTCCGGTCCAGGCGATCGCGGCAATGAACGCGAACAGGAACGCGAAAGTGCGCTTGCCCAGCCGAACCATCGGGCCGCGGTCGATGAAGGGAATCAGCAGCAGCGTGAGCACGGCTAATCCGGGAAGCAACACTGAGCCGACCGCTTCCATCGGGCCCTTAAAGAACTTCAGCGTCTGGAAGAGGAACAGAAAGTACCATTCCGGGCGAGGGATGTAGGCAGTGTCGGTGGGATCAGCCAGCTTGCCGAGAGGAACCTCCGCCACGACGGCCAGCGTGAACAGTATTAGAAACGCCAGCGTCACGCCGACCGTGTCTTTGAAAACCTGTTCGGGAAAAAACTTGCGGCGCGGGGCCGTATCGCCCACGGCGGGTGCGACGCCATGCCTGCGGACCAGAAAAACGTGGATCCCGATCAGGATCAAGACCAAGGGCGGCAGCAGTACAGTGTGCAGCGCGTAGAAGCGGGAGAACGTTACGACGCCAACGCTGCCCTCGCCACCCAGCAGGCGCGCCATATAGGGCCCCGCGAAGGGCGCTTGCGCCGCGATCTGGGTGGTGACCACCGTGCCCCAGTAAGCGCGATTGTCCCAGGGCAGCAGATAGCCAGTGAGTCCGAACGCCAGCGTCATGAGAAGCAAGACGACGCCGATCATCCAGGTGGCTTCGCGCGGCTTCTTGTATGCGCCGTAGAGGAATACCTGCAGCATGTGGAGCACAACGATGATGAGCATCATGCTGGCGCCCCAATGATGCAGGCCGCGGATCAGCTTGCCGCTGGTCAGCTCGGTCATGATGTACTTAACGCTGTTGTAGGCGTCGCCGGGCGTGGGCGCGTAGTTGAACGCCAGCAGGCCGCCCGTGAAAATCTGAATCACGAAAAAGAACACCGCCATGCTGCCGATGATCTGGTGCCAGCCGCTCGAGGCCGGGATGTCTTCGTAAAGGAAATTCTTGATGGCCGTTTCAAGGCCGGTGCGGTGCTCTACCCAGTCGATGATTTTACGCATGCGGCTCAGGCGGTCCGATCTTCAGCTTGCCGGCTTCAACTTTGACCATGTAGCGATCCAGCGCTCGCGGGGCCGGACCACCCAGTACCTTGCCATCGATGGAAAACGCCGAGGTGTGACAGGGACAGACAAACGTGTGGCTGGGGTCGTCCCAGTGGTAAGCGCATCCGAGATGCGTGCATTGCGGCGTGAATGCGACGACTTCATTGTCTGGTTTCTTTATGACCCAGGCAGTGGCTTTTTCGCTGATCACTTTCCAGCCATCCACTCGATTACGCTGGAACGAAATTTCCGTGGGGGCGCCGGCGGGAATGCTGGCGAGGTCGGCCGTTTCCACCCACTCGGCTTCTTTGCGCGCCTTGGGAGGAAACAACAGATAGATTGCGGCCGGCGCTGCCAACGCCACGCCGATGGCGCCCATCACGCCGTTGATGAACTTAATATAGAAATTTCGCCGCGTGGGAGATAACTCCACCACGCCTTCTGGCGACAGATGCTCGCTCGGTTCTTGCTCGTCCATTTTCCCGATAATACTCTACTCTCGCCGCTCGTGACGGTCAAGAGTCAATCGGGAATGGTACAAACTTTTCACTCGACCGTTACAATGCGCCTTCGCCGCGATCGTCGTTTCGGATTCGAACGGCCTCCACCACGTCGTAGACGAAAACCTTGCCATCGCCGATCTTGCCGGTGCGGGCACTGTTGACGATAGTCTGAATCACTTCGTCAGCGCGCTGACTGGGGACCACCATTTCGAGCTTGACCTTGGGCAGCAGGTCTACTTGGTATTCCATGCCGCGATAAATCTCTTTGTGGCCTTTTTGGCGGCCGTGACCTCGGACCTCGGAAACGGTCATGCCGTCGATGCCGATCGCTTTCAGCGCTTCCTTTACGTCCTCCAGCTTGTGCGGCTGGATGATAGCTTCAATTTTTTTCATGGCAGGTATGGTCTCCGGGGTTGGCCTCCAGGTTTGGCCAAAGAGCTACGATTCGAAATTATATCCTTCTTCACCGTGCATGCTGACGTCGAGACCCTCCGTCTCCTGCTCCGGAGAGACGCGCACGCCGACCACTACATCGCAGATCTTGAGGATGATCAGGGTGCCGGCGGCGGCCAGAACCCAGGAGATCAATACGCCCAGGAACTGGTTGAAGACTTGCCCCGGGTTGCCGTCCACCAGGCCTAGCGGCATCACCTTGCCGGCTGAGTCCTTCAGAGCGTCGTTGACGAGGTTGGTGGCGAAAACGCCGGTCAGGAGGGCGCCCAGCGTGCCGCCGGCCCCGTGGACTCCGAACGCATCCAGCGTGTCGTCATAGTTGAACATGCTCTTGAACTTGGTCGCCATGAAAAAGCACACAGCGCCGGCCAGGAATCCGATGAGCAAAGCGGGAAATGGCTTGACGAAACCCGAGGCAGGAGTGATAGCGACCAGTCCCGCTACCGCGCCCGATATCGCGCCGAGTACGCTCGGCTTTCCATTCTTGATCCATTCGGGCAGCATCCAGCCGAGTGCCGCGGCGGCGGCGCCGAAGTGTGTGGCGACGAATGCGCTGGTGGCAAGTCCCGACGCTGCCAGCGCGCTGCCGGCATTGAATCCGAACCAACCCACCCACAACAGACATGCGCCGATCACGCTGATCACAAGATTGTGCGGCTTCATGGGCTCGACCTGGTAGCCTTTGCGTTTACCGAGATACAGCGCGCACACCAGGGCAGACACGCCTGAGCTGATGTGCACCACGGTCCCGCCGGCGAAATCGAAGCAGGGAATCTTCCCGCCCGAAAATGCGTTCAGCAATCCGCCTTTCCCCCACACCATGTGAGCCAAGGGCAAATACACGACGAACAGCCACAGCACTGTGAATAACAGCATGGCGCTGAATTTCATGCGCTCGGCGAATGCGCCCGAGATGAGCGCAGGCGTGATGATGGCGAACATGAGCTGGTAGATCATGAACGTCTGTTGCGGGATAGTGCCCGCGTAGTCGGCATTCGGAGCGCTTCCCACGTCGTTCAAGAACAGGTGGTGGAGTCCGCCGATCACGGGCGAGCCCTCCCCGAAGGCCAGGCTGTATCCGACGACCGCCCACACCACCGTGACGACGGCCATCAGAATGAAGCTGTGCATCATGGTGCCGAGCACATTCTTGCGCCGTACCAGTCCCGCATAGAAGAGCGCAAGCCCGGGGCCGGTCATCATCAGCACCAGCGCCGCGCTGGTAAGCATCCACGCGTTGTCGCCCGCGCTCTGTGCTGACTTGACGGCAGATTCAAGATTGGTAATTCGAGCATCCGTGGCCGGTGGTATCGACTGGGCCAGCGCCAGCACCGGCGACAGCAGAGCAAGCCAAAGGCGATAAGACATAGATCAAAGTATCTACTCAGCGCCTATTGTGGACAATCGAATTTTTCTATCGACTGGATAGTCAGATTCTATGAGGCTTCGGGATCAGGCGGCTTAGGTTGCCACTTGAGGCCGCCACTGAACTCGAGACCGATGATGTACTTGGCGCCCTTGCGCGCGCAAGCTCGAACGGATGCGCTTCCTTGCAGCGGTAGCTTTTCGGCTCGAAACGAGACGTACACGCCCTCGTCAATTCGCACCGGCACGATGACACGCATCCCCGCGGGGGAAATATCGACGCAAGTACCGGTGGTGAAGCCCTCCGTCCCTCGGGCATCCTTCCAATTGAGCTGAACCGGCACGGACTGCGCGACACGCTCATGACGGCGCAGGCCGCGTGTGCGAGCCATGAATTACTATTAGCACTCGTAGTTCGTTTTGGCAAGGATTTCGCGCGCTTCTAACCGTGTCGACTATAATTTTTCAAGTGCTCCATCGCTGCTGCTTCGCCCTGCTGCTTGCGTCGGTTTTTGTGCACGCGACAGAGCTGGATCTTTCCCGCGCAACTCTGGTAATTCCCCCGGGCCTTTCGAAAGTCGAGTTGAAGGCGATCGCAATGCTGCGCGATGAGGTAGAGAAGCGCACGCTAATCCGGTTGCAGGAGACAGCGTCGGGAACACCTGCAATCGCGATCGCGCGCGGCCGCGGACCGGCCGAAGGATTTTCACTCAAAGTCTCGGGGTCCCAGGTTTCAGTGCTGGCCAACGACTCGCGTGGCATGCTGTTCGGCATCGGACGGCTGCTGCGCGAGATGCATCTAGGGCGAGGCCGCATATCGATTTCCGGCGAGCTGAATATTGTGACAGCGCCCAAGTATGCCCTGCGCGGGCACCAGTTGGGATATCGGCCGAAGACGAATTCCTATGATGGCTGGTCTGTCGCGATGTGGGAGCAATACATTCGCGATCTGGCCGTCTTCGGGACCAACGCAG